>JAGQTR010000139.1 GCA_020438915.1 Mycobacterium sp. | reverse complement strand
GAACAGCTTCGCCATCACGCGGTGGGTGATGGTGGCGCCCACCTGGCTCTTGATGGCGTCGCCGACGATCGGCACACCGGCGTCTTCGAACTTCTTGGCCCATACCGGGTCCGAGGCGATGAAGACCGGCAACGCGTTGACGAACGCCACGCCGGCGTCGATCGCGCACTGGGCGTAGAACTTGTCGGCCTCCTCGGAGCCCACCGGCAGGTAGGACACGAGCACGTCGACCTCGGCGTCCTTGAGCGCCTTGACGACGTCGGCGGGCTCGGCATCGGAGATCTCGATGGTCTCGGCGTAGTACTTGCCGATGCCGTCCAGGGTGGGGCCGCGCTGCACGACGATGTCGGTCGGCGGCACGTCGGCGATCTTGATGGTGTTGTTCTCGGAGGCGAAGATCGCCTCGGACAGGTCGAAGCCGACCTTCTTGGCGTCGACGTCGAACGCGGCGACGAACTTCACGTCGCGCACGTGGTACCGGCCGAGCTTGACGTGCATCAGGCCGGGAACGGAGGCGTTCTCGTCTGCGTCCTTGTAGTACTGCACGCCCTGCACGAGCGAGGAAGCGCAGTTGCCCACGCCGACGATCGCGACCCGGACGTCATTGCTTGCGGTCATGACGTTTTCTCCTCTTGTCCTACTCCGACTTGCCGTGTAATTCCGACGTACTGCCGACGCTTCGCGCCAGGCGCACTGGTTGCTGTGTTCACGTTTGCTCCGCGCGTTCCTGCGCCGATCTTTCCGCCGCGATCAACTCGTTGAGCCATTTGACTTCGCGCTCGCTGGACTCCAGTCCGAGCTGGTGCAGCTGACGGGTGTACCGGTCCAACGAGTTGCTGGCCCGCGCGACTGCTTCCCGAAGGCCTTCGCGGCGTTCCTCGACCTGACGACGACGACCCTCCAGAATCCGCATCCGCGCCTCGGCGGGCGTGCGGTTGAAGAACGCGAGGTGAACTCCGAAACCGTCGTCGGAGAAATTCTGCGGCCCGGTGTCGGCGACCAATTCGGTGAAGCGCTGCTTACCGGTGTCGGTGAGCTGGTAGACGCGGCGGGCACGGCGCACCTTGACGGTGCCCTCCGGGGCCGCATCCTCCACGATCAGACCGTCGGCCTGCATACGACGCAATGCCGGATAGAGCGAACCGTAGGAGAAGGCGCGAAACGCTCCCAGCAGGCCGGTCAGCCGTTTCCGCAGCTCATAGCCGTGCATTGGGGATTCGAGTAGTAGACCCAGAACAGCCAGTTCCAGCATTCGGGCCACCTCCTCGCACAGTTTCTCCGTCGCTACGACGGCTCAACACCTCGGGCAACTGTATCGCGCCGATATATTCCGCGCTACATCGGGAACACATTTGTACCAGTGGCCCCGGCAGGGCGGAGCCCCGGGGGCCTCAGCGGCTCGGGTAGTGGATCTGCTTGACGGACCCGTCGGGATTGACCTCGATGTAGCCGCTGCCGAAGTCGCTGGAAACATAGATCGACAGGTCAACGGCACCCGGGGGAGCCGTGGTATCGCTGCTCGGATCGATCGACAGGTACATGCTGGAGACGTCCTTGGCCTCGATGCCCAGGGTTTCCGGCGCGCCCCGAATGATCCCGATCACAGTCGGGACGTCGAAGGCCGCGAGATCGACCAGTACGTCGCGGTCATCCTTGGCCGACGTCGAGGGGTCGCCCCACCCACCCCGGTAGGTATAGCGCAATAGCCGTCGACTATCGGATGGGTCGGAGCGCTCCAGCGAGGCATAGTCCGGGTACACGGTCAGGCTGTAGCCCTCGGTGTCGCCCCACTTCTGCCTCATCTGCTCAATCAGGCCGTTGAGCCCGCCCAGCGAGTGCAACTGCCGCGGCGGGGTCAGCACCGTGGCCGGGATTCCATCGGATTTGGCACCGGGATCGGAGGTGAAGTTCAGCGGTGAGGGGGTGTTGCCGTACAGACCCCAGCCGATGGCCACACCGAGTACCACCAGAACCCCGGCGATCGCGACGCGCAGACCCCAGCCGTTGCCGAGAGCGGGCAGGCGGCGGCCGTTGAGCTCCGGCAGCTGGATCGGCGACTCGCTGGTCTGCAGGTCGGAGAGCAGGGCTTGGAGTTCGCCGAGCGTCGTCGCGGCGGTCGCCGTCTTCACACGCTCACCGTGCTCGGCCATCGACAGCTGGCCTTCGGCCAGAGCGCCGTCGAGCATCTGGCACGCATCGTTGCGGTCACTGTCTTTGGCGCGGGTTCCCGCTGTCCGCCGCGCCGAGCCACCCGATGCCACGACGATGATCGTAGGAGTTGGCGCGGTGATCACGCAGGCCAGGCTTGATCATGACGGGTGGATGGGCAGCCGGGTCGCACGTCGCGCCTCGGTGATGGCCGCACCGACGTACTCTGGTCCTCGTGCGATTCCAGCGACAGGTGGTGGATTACGCCCTGCGAAGGCGATCCGTGCTGGCCGAAGTGTATTCGGGCCGAACCGGCGTCTCCGAGGTCTGCGACGCCAACCCCTACCTCCTGCGCGCTGCGAAGTTCCACGGCAAGCCCAGCTCGGTGATCTGTCCCATCTGCCGCAAGGAACAGCTGACCCTGGTGTCGTGGGTGTTCGGCGATCAACTCGGCCCGGTATCGGGGTCCGCACGCACCGCCGAGGAGCTGGTCCTGCTGGCGACCCGCTACGACGAATTCTCGGTACACGTGGTGGAGGTATGCCGCACTTGCAGTTGGAACCACCTGGTCAAGTCGTACAAACTCGGAGCGGTGCCACCGCCCAAGGGCTCGCCCGGGCCACGACGGACCCAGACGGCGCGCGGTCGTGCGCGCACGGCCAGTGAATAACGAAGGGCGCCACGACCGGTCGGCCGACGACGCCCTGGAAGGCCCAATGACCGAAGACGTGAGCCCACAACCACCCCGCCGAGCAGACGGACCGCCGCAGCGGACCGGCGACGGCGGCGCACACCGCGCTCCCGCACCCGACGCCGCCCGCGGTCGCGGCGGGAATGCCCCCGATGACCGGCGCACGACCATCCTGCCGCCGGTGCGGGAGGGCACGCCGGCGCATCTGCGGGACCCGATCGATGCGGTCAAACGGGCGCTCGACGGCACCCCGCCCGCTCCGCCACCGCCACCACCACCGACCCGGCCACCAGGGGGAGGTGGGCCCACCGGGGGCGGGCCGTCCGACGGTGCCTCGAGACCGGGTCCACAGGTCAACTGGAGGTGGGTGCGCCGCGGCCTTCTCGCCACGGTGGTGGTGCTGGTCGTGCTTCCGCTGCTGACCTTCGGTATGGCGTACATGATCGTCGACGTACCCAAGCCTGGCGATATCCGCACCGCGCAGGTGTCGACCATCTTGGCCAGCGACGGCTCCGAGCTCTCGAAAATTGTTCCGCCCGAAGGCAACCGGATTGACGTCGACATCAGCCAGATCCCGGTGCACGTGCGGGACGCGGTGATGGCCGCTGAGGACCGGGACTTCTACTCCAATCCCGGCTTCTCGTTCACCGGGTTCATGCGCGCAGCCAGGAACAACATCTTCGGCGGAGATCTACAGGGCGGATCGACGATCACCCAGCAGTACGTCAAGAACGCGTTGGTGGGCGATGCCCGCTCCGGCCTCGGCGGGGTGATCCGTAAGGCCAAAGAACTGGTGATCTCCACCAAGATGTCGGGCGAATGGTCCAAGGACCAGGTGCTGCAATCCTATTTGAACATCATCTATTTCGGTCGCGGCGCCTACGGGGTGGCGGCCGCGTCCCAGGCTTACTTCGCCAAGCCGGTGGAGGAACTCAACGTCGCCGAGGGTGCGCTACTCGCTGCGCTCATCCAACGGCCCTCGGTGCTCGATCCGGCCGTCGATCCCGACGCATCGGCGGCACGGTGGAATTGGGTGCTGGACGGGATGGTGGAGATCGGGGCGTTGTCGCCGGCCGACCGGGCCGCGCAGGTGTTTCCGCCGACCGTCCCGCCGGACCTGGCGAGCACCCAGAACCAGACCACCGGACCCAACGGTCTGATCGAGCGGCAGGTAATCAACGAACTGCTCGACATCTTCAATATCAACGAGCAGACGCTGAACACCGAGGGCTTGCAGATCACCACCACGATCGATCCGCAGGCGCAGTCCGCGGCCCTGGATGCCGTCGAGGAATATCTCGACGGACAGGACCCCGAGATGCGTGCGGCGGTGGTGTCGATCGACCCGAGAACCGGTGGAATCAGGGCCTATTACGGCGGATCGGACGCGGCTGGGTTCGACTTCGCACAGGCCGGGCTCCCCACCGGGTCGTCATTCAAAGTGTTCGCCTTGATCGCTGCCCTGCAGCAAGGCATGGGCCTGGGCTACCAGGTGGACAGCTCGCCGGTGAGCGTCAACGGCATCGAGATCTCGAATGTTGGGGGCGGCGGCTGCGGGACCTGCAACATCGCCGAGGCCCTGAAGAAGTCGTTGAACACCAGCTACTACCGGTTGATGCTCAAGCTCGATAACGGGCCGCAGGACGTCGCCGACGCCGCGCACCAGGCCGGCATCGCCGAGAGCTTCCCCGGGGTGGAGCACACCCTCTCCGAGGATGGCCAGGGTGGCCCTCCGAACAACGGAATCGTGCTGGGCCAGTACCAGACCCGGGTGTTGGACATGGCGTCGGCGTATGCCACCATCGCCGCATCGGGGGTCTACCACCGGCCGCATTTCGTGCAGAAGGTCGTCAACGCCGAGGGTGACGTGCTGTTCGACCTCAGCCAGGAGGACAACCCTGGTGAGCAGCGCATCGACAAGGCCGTCGCCGATAACGTGACCGCTGCCATGCAGCCGATCGCCGGGTACTCCGGCGGCCATAACCTCGCCGGTGGACGTCCGTCGGCCGCCAAGACCGGCACCAACCAGCTCGGCGATACCGGCGCCAACCGGGACGCCTGGATGGTGGGTTTCACCCCCTCGTTGTCGACCGCAGTGTGGGTCGGTACTACCGAGGGCACCAAACCACTGGTGAACCAGTGGGGCTCACCGGTATACGGCGCGGGGCTGCCGTCCGACATCTGGAAGGCCACGATGGATGGCGCCCTGGAAGGCACCGATATCGAGTCGTTCCCCAAGCCCGAGGAGATCGGTGGCTACGCCGGAGTACCGCAAGCACCCCCGCCGCCCCCACCGCCGCCGTCGCCCACCGAGGTCGCACCGCCCTCAGAGACGGTGATCCAGCCGACGCTGGAGATCGCACCGGGCATCACGATCCCGTGGGGACCCCCGACCACCGTGCCGGTGGGACCGCCGCCTCCGGTGGGGGCACCGCCGGGGCCCGAAGGCGTGCCCGGCGCGCCGCCACCACCGGCACCCGAGATGGCGCCGCCGGGTCCAGGTCTGCCGCCACCGCCAGGTCCAGGTCTGCCGCCACCGCCAGGTCCCCTGCCGCCCCCGTGACGGAACCGAGCGAACCGGCACCAACCGGGGTTGGTTCGTCGGTTGAACCGGCGGGAGTCGAATCGCCGGCGCCGCTGGCTAAAGACCTGCGGAGCCTGGACGGCCGCGACATGCCGAGCCGCACCGACGTCCTCGGCGCGGCACTCTCGGAAACCATCGGCGGCCCGGTGGGTCGGCACGCGTTGATCGGTCGCTCCCGGTTCCTGACGCCGCTGCGCGCCATGTTGCTCATCGCACTGGTGTTCCTCGCGCTCGGCTATTCGACGAAGGCTGCGTGTCTGCAGACCACCGGCAGCGGTGCGGCCGATCAGCGGGTGGGCAACTGGGAGAACCAACGCGCCTACTTCCAGCTGTGCTACTCCGACACCGTGCCGCTCTACACCGCAGAGTTGTTGAACCTGGGAAGGTTTCCCTACAAGTCCAACTGGGTCGAGACCGACGCCGAAGGCAAGGCGCACGTTCAGTACGACGGCAGCCCAGCCGTGCGTTACATGGAGTATCCGGTGCTGACGGGGATCTACCAGTACCTGGCGATGTCGCTGGCGAAAACCTATACGGCGCTGACGAAGCTGGTGTCGGTCCCGATCGTCGCCGAGGTGGTGATGTTCTTCAACATCGCCGCGTTCGGGTTGGCGCTGGCGTGGCTGACGACGTTGTGGGCGACCGCGATGCTCGCCGGCCCGCGACGTATCTGGGACGCGGCTTTGGTTGCGGCGTCACCGATCGTGATCTTCCAGATCTTCACCAATTTCGACGCGCTGGCTACAGCTTTAGCCGCCGGTGCCTTACTGGCCTGGGCGCGGCGAAGACCTGGGCTGGCAGGTGTGCTCATCGGGCTGGGAGTGGCGGCCAAGCTGTATCCGCTGCTACTGCTGATCCCGCTGGCCCTGCTGGCGATCCGTACCGGGAGGCTGCGCGAAGTCGGACGTACCGCGCTGGTGGCCGTGCTGGTCTGGTTGCTGGTGAACCTGCCCGTGATGGTGCTGTTTCCGCGGGGCTGGTCGGAGTTCTTCCGGCTCA
>JAGQTR010000138.1 GCA_020438915.1 Mycobacterium sp. | reverse complement strand
GAGCACGCTGACCGCAATGCCGTAGGGCAAGAACCTGACCAGCCGGGTCGGATCGGTGTTGTTCTTGTTTGCCCGCAACGCGTCCAGCTCGGTGGGGTACACCTGCTCGATCTGGGCGCCTCCGTCATCGTCCACGGTGTAGATGGCCCACACCCCGTCGCCGGCATCCCCGGTGGTTTCCGGCTGTGCGCGGGTCCGGGTGCCCCGGGTGAAGTCGTCGAACAGTGCGGCCCACCCACCACGGTCGCTGGAAGTATTCATGAACCTGCCGACTCCCTCGAGCGCCTCGCGCAGGCCCTCACCGGCCTCTCGGACAACTCGGTCGAAGTCCTCGGGGTCGAAGCCGAACGGCCCTCCGGAAGCACTGTTGCTCATCGTGGTCCCTCCTCGCGGCCGCGCTCACAGCGCAGCGGATAGTGACCAGTGTGCCCGCGTCGGCAGAACTAGTCGACTCTGGCCAGCCCGAGGTGGTAGGCATCCATATGCGCATGACACGAGCCGACCTGCTGGCGACTGCGCAGCGGTCCCTGGTCGCGGCCGGCGCGCACGACCGCGCCGGCTGGATCGGGTTGTTCACCGCCGACGGCCGCGTGGAGGATCCGGTGGGGTCGCAGCCGCACCGCGGTCCGGCTGCGATCGCAAACTTCTACGACACGTTCATCTCCCCGCGCGCCATCAGCCACCGCCCGCACGTGGATATTGTCGTCGGAACCACGGTGGTACGCGACGTCGAGCTCCAGATCCAGATGGGCTCGAACCTGACCATGCAAGTACCCACCTTCATCCGGTATGACCTGCAGGCCGAGGCTGACGAGCTGCGAATCGCCGCACTGTCGGCCTACTGGGAGCTGCCTGCGATGATCGGACAGTTCGTGCGCGGCGGGCTCGGCGCGGTGCCTGCCGGAATCGCGCTCGGCAGAAGCATGTTCACCAATCAGGGACTGTCGGGGAGCCTGGGGTTTCTCAGCGGTTTCCGGGGCCTCGGCACTGGCGGCAGGGGCGTCTTCGCGCGCTTTCTCGACGACGCATGCAGCGGCGACGAGGTCGGAATCCGCAGGTTTGCAGCCGAGATCCCGATCACCCTCGGCGATACCGACCCGCTGACCACCTCTGACCTGGTCAAACAGCTTTCCGGGGGTGCGTGGCACAAGCTCATCCGGTCTGGGCGCGCAGTCGCGGCCCGCGTCGACGTAGGGGCCAGCCACCGCGTGGTCATCGGGGAGCTCGCAGCCGAGCGACCGGCCATTTCCCGGATCCGGGTGTTCAGCGAAGCGCCGTGACGTCAACGTCGGCAACCGATTCGGCCACGTTGCCCCGACTGGCGCCATCGACATGAGAACGTAAGAGCACCATGGAAGCTGCTGACTACGTCACCTACGAAGAATTCGGCCGTCGATTCTTCGAGATTGCCGTTACCGAGGAGCGTGTGGGCGGCGCGATCGGTGCGATCGCCGGCGATGCGTTCGAGCTGGGCCCCATCGCCCAAGGTCCGGGCAAGATCGCCAAAGTGACGGCCAAGGTGCGCATCCTGGAACCCAGGGTCAGCCGCGAGGTCGGTGAGGCGATCACGTTCGCCATCCGTATCCCGTTGGAAATCGACATGGTCGTCGACCTGCGGATCGACAAACCGAGATTCATGGTGTTCGGGGAGATCGCGCTTCGCGCGACCGCGAGGGCAGCCGAGCCGTTGCTGCTGATCCTCGACGTCGCCAAGCCTCGCGCCTCCGACATCAGCATCCACGTGACGTCCAAATCGCTACGCGGCGAGGTAGTTCGCATCCTCGGCGGAGTGGACGCCGAGATCAGGCGCTTCATCGCCGCTCATGTCGCCGGTGAAATCGACAGCCCCCAGTCGGTGAAAGCCAAGGTCATCGATGTCGCTGAGCGTCTCGACGAAGCCTGGAACGGCGTCTGAGGTACCCGCCGGGCCGGGCTACCGTAGCCGGCCAAGCCGGGACAGATTGAGCACGACGCCGGTGACGCTGAGTTGGGTGATGATGTCTTCCAACCGTTTACGTGGCAGTTCGGTGCGCCATTCAGGCAGCGTCGCGGTCAGCCGTACGACTCCGGCGGTGAACTCGACGCCGGTCAGCTGCAACCCGTAGGCGAACTCGGGAAGCCGCACCCGATAAGCCGGAGTCCGCGCCGGTAGCCGCCAGCGCGATCGGCCGATCCGCACCTGCCTGGGTACCAGCCACAGTGCCGAACCGTCGAGGCTGGCTTCAACCTCGAGGTCGCCCATCCACGGGCGGCGGGCCATGCGCAGCCGGGCCACACCGTCGGCCCCGACCTCGCCGCGCAGCCGCGGCGCCACCGAACGGAACAGGTCATCGAGCGCTTCGGCGGGAACCTCCAGGGTTAGGTCCACCGGCGCGCCGACCAGCACCGGCGGAGAAGTGGGCTTGATGTGCACGTTGTGCAACACCACGGTTGCATGGTCGAAAAGCGCTGTGCCCCAGTGAATATTGCGAGCGGTCAGGGTGACGTCATTGAGCTGGCCGACCGAGAGTCCCCGCACATCGAGGCGGGAGTCGACCCTTGTGACTGTCATCGTCAGGTCGCCATCGTCGAGGCGCACCGTAAGCCGGCGCCCGACCACCAACCTGCGCATCGTTATGAACAGGGTCCGGTAGGCAGCTGCGGCTCCGCTGTTGACCGGTGCCATCGCGGTCGCCGACCACATCGAGGTCAGCATCTCGAGCGGCCGGAACGGGTCAAATCGGCGCATCTGCCGGATCTGATCTCGCCGACCGACCGGTTTCGGTGGACGGGCCATGATGAGGATCATCCTCGCATGCGAAAGGGGTTCCCCACCGACTTGCGGCCTTGGCCGCCAACGCCCGCTGCTCGATCAACTCCGGGATGCGCTCGGACGCGGCGGACCGCAGGTGTCGCGATTGCATTGATGGTCAGCGCGCGGCCGTGGATTCGCCAGCCGTTGCCGGTGCGCAGGTACTCGTCGTCGTAGCGCAGGTGCCACACCACATCGGTCACCGACTCACCGGACACCGTCCAGTGGTGCGCGATGCAGGCGATACGGCCCAACGCGTACCCGGCGCCCGCACCCCGGGTGTACACCTCACCGACGATCGCATGCTCGGTCCGGGTCACCTGCGACAGCGCAGCCATCGCGGTGTGCACTCCGTCGTGCCCATGGTGCCGTTGTACCGGCTCCAGCGACCGTGGCGGATCCGGAAGGCGCAATTCCGCTGTCTCGGTGAATAAATGGACCACGTCGGCGAACCGGCGATCATCGACCGCGGACGCATACAGGTGCACCAGATCGCTGACCGCGAGCCGGTCGGCAACCTCGAGGCTCGCCGAGTTCACCGGGCCAGTCCCAGCCGTACCGCACACGCCGAGAGCATGTCGCGAACCTCGTTGATATCGGTGATGGCGGGCTCCGACGGCAGCGCCAGCACCACCCGGTCCGCCCCGATCTCAGCGAGCCGGCCTGCTCTCTCGGCGTCGATCTTGGCCACCTGATGTCCGAGAGACACTTCCAGGGTCCGGCTGTCGCGTTCGGCAGCGGTCGCCTCGTCGCGCATGATCGCGATCAGTTCGGCCAGCCGGGCGCCACCCACCCCGATCGGCTGGAACCCGTCGCCGTAGCGGCCCGCCCGCCGCGCCGCGGCGCGACTGTGACCGCCGATGTGAATAGGCAGGTCGGCGCGCGGCTGCGGGCGGCACACCGCATGATCAAAGGCGAAGAATTCACCGCGATGACTGACCCCGTCGTCGCCGCCTTGCCAAAGCCTGCGCAGCACCTGAAGTTGCTCGTCGGCGCGCCTGCCGCGGCTGCCGAACTCGGCGCCGCAGGCCTCGACCTCTTCCTTGAGCCACCCGACACCGACACACAGCCGTAGCCGACCACCGGAGAGCACATCGACGGTCGCGGCCCGCTTCGCGAGCGTCACCGGGTGGTGGTTGGGCAACACCAGCACCCCGGTGGCCAGCCCCAGTCGCTCGGTGCGCCCGCCCAGAAATGCGAGCAGTTCGAGTGGGTCCGGGACCGGGCAGTCTGCGGCGATGTCAACCCGGCCAGATTCGGCATACGGATAGACGCTGGCGTAACGGGCGACCATCACGGTGTGCTCGGCGACGACGATCGACTCGAACCCACACGCCTCGAGATGCTGCGCCAATAGCGTCATCCAGTGCGGGTCAGCGGTAACACCCGCGGCCAGCGGCGCGAAGACGGCGAACTTCATGGCAGCGTCGGCAGACCGTTGCTTTGCCGGATGCTCTGACGGCACTCCCGCCTCGTCTGGCCGGTCTGTTCCATGCACACCCGCACCGGCGACTCCTCCGCGAAGGGCAGCGGTTCGTCGGTCGCAGCGGTGGTGACGGTCGGGCTGGGCACCTCGCCCTGGGTCAGCGACCAAATCGTGGTATCGCTGCTCTGCAGCGCAGAACAGTACGCGGTCGAACCGCCCTCGGTGGTGCCGGTGCTGCCCGCCGGCGAGCAGTTCGCACCGATGACGACCGGGGCTGGAGCTGCGGGGGTGACAACATCGGTGGAGGTCACCACAGTCGTGTCGGTCGCCTCCGGCGATGGCGATGGCGATGCTGACGGCGAGGGGAGCACGCTCTGAGTCGTGCTCGGCGGCTGTTGAGCCGTCGGCCCCTCCCCGGGGCGGTCGGCGCGCCGAAACTCCAGGACGGCAACCACGACCGCTGCAACCAGCAGTACCGCCAGCACCGCGGGGACGACGAGGCCGGGCCGAATGCGCGAGCGGGCGGTCGGGCCGCCGACGGGCACGCTCGCCCGCGAAGGCGACAATCGGGTGGCTGCGGTGTCCGGCGGCGCCTCGGCGGTAAGCTGGTGGGCGAGCGCCCGGGCGAAGTCGGTGCACCGTTCGAAACGATCATCCGGATCCTTCGCCAAACCCTTGGCCAGCACCGGATCCACACCACGGAGTTCCGGGCGGCGCTCACCGATCACCGGTGGCGTCGCCGAGAGGTGCTGGCTGATCACGACCGCCGGGTTGGAATTGGAAAAGGGTGGTGAGCCCGTCAGCAGGTGAAAAGCGGTGGCAGCCAGCGCATACTGGTCCGCACGGCCGTCCAGCCGGGCGCCCATCAGCTGTTCGGGGGCAGCGTAGGAGACGGTCCCGACGGTCATATTGGTCGCGGTCAATCCGCTGATGTCGTCGGCCCAGCGCGCGATTCCAAAGTCCGCCAGCAAGATTCGATGATCATCTGAATCAGGATGGGAAAGAAGGATATTGGCGGGCTTTACGTCGCGGTGCAGCAGATTACGTTGATGCGCGTAATCCAGGGCGTCGGCGACGGCGGTGACGATCTCTGCTACCTGTGGCGCCGGCAGGCCGGCGCCACGCTGATCGGCGAGCAGACGTCCGGCATCGGTGTCCTCGACGTAATCCATCGAGATCCAGATCTGGCCGTCGAACTCGCCACGATCGTGGACGCCCACGATGTGGGCATGCCACAGGGTGGCGGCGATGTCGGCCTCCCGGTTGAACCGCTGGCGGTATTCCGCATCGGCGGACACCGTTGCCGGTAACACCTTCAGTGCGTCTCGGCGGGGGAGCCGCGGATGGTGGGCCAGATACACCTCGCCCATGCCGCCCGCACCGAGCAGCGAAACGATCGTGTACCCCGCGAATGTCTCCCCGGCCGCCAACGGCATGGCCGCATAGTACCGACGAGGTGGGCCCGTCCCCCTAGAGGTCCAACGTCAGGCTGGATTCCCCGGCAGCACGGGAAACACAGGTCAGCATCATTCCTGCGGTGCGTTCGGGTCCGGTCAGCAGCGTGTCGCGATGATCGACCTCACCGGCGAGCACCCGGGTGCGGCAGGTGCCGCAGAACCCCTGCTGGCAGGAATACGGGGCGTTCACTCCGGCTTGCCGCAGTGCGGCAAGCAACGTCTCGTCGGCGCCGACAGCGACCGATTCGCCGGTGGAGGACACGATGGCCTGAAACGGCGAACCATCGACGACCGGCGGAGCGGCGAATCGCTCGAAGTGCAGTTCGACGTCACCCCGACCGACCAGCGCCGACCGGATCGACGTCAGCATCGGCGCCGGGCCGCACGCATAGACCGCCGTGCCTTCGGCGCACTCGCCGAGTAACTCCGCAGCCGTCGGCAGGCCGCACACATCGTCGGTGCGGATCTCGACGTTGGCGCCGAACGCGGCGACCTCGTCGACGAACGGAAGGCTGTCGGGGGTCCGGCCGGCGTACACCATCGACCAGTCGACCCGAAGCCGACGGGCCAGCTCGAGCATCGGAAGGATCGGTGTGATGCCGATGCCGCCGGCGATGAACCGGAACCGCCGCGTCGGAGAGCCATAGCCGGGCACGGTGAGCGGAAACGCGTTGCGTGGACCATGGGTGTGCACGGTGGCACCTTCGGTCAGCGCGTCGTGAATCTCCAGGGACCCGCCCCCGCCGTCGGGAATGCGGCGGACGGCGATGCGGTAATGCTTGGTCGATGCGGGGTCCCCACACAACGAGTACTGCCTGATCAAGCCGCTGGGCAGCTGGACGTCGAGATGGGCACCCGGATACCACCTGGGCAACGGGGCGCCGGTGGCCGACGCCAGCGTCAGTTCGATCACATCCTGATCGCGTGCAACGACGCGCCGCCGTTGCACGGTCAGTGCGATGTTGTTGTCGCAGCTGACCGGCTCCGGTATCCGCCGCACCGCCGCCGAGGCGGCCAGCATGCCCGAGATCGCAGCGCTGGCGAGGCTGAGCGTCGGGTCGTGACGGGTGCGCCCGGACACGCTGGGCGGGATCGCCTCGCGCGCCCGCCGCAATTGCTGGAACCGGCGCATCACATATGGGCCGCGCGGGCAGCCGGAGAGGTCGCAAGGTAGGCGACGGCCTGCGCGGTGGACCCCAGTCCTGCGGGCGAGTAACCGGGGCGGAAATACCCCAGCGTGTTGGATCCGAACAACCTGCGGTAGCGGGGCAGTAGTCCGAGTTTGGAGTCGCGCATCCGCATCCGATTGAAAGTCCACCAATTCGCATCGACAGCGGGATCGGTCTTGACCAGATGCCACGCGGCTCGCTGGAAGAACATGAACAGCATGGCCGCGGCCGTCCCCATGGCGCGGACTCGGGCGAAATAGCTGTCGTGGAAATAGACGGCGACATCATGAGCCACGCTGCGGTGCTCGACCTCTTCGCTGCCGTGCCAGCGGAACAGATCGACCAACGCCGGATCAGCGCCGTAGTCGTCCCAGGAGCAGTTGAGTGCGAAGTCGCCCATGACCGCGGTGTAGTGCTCGATCGCGGCGATCAGCCACAGCCGGTCGCAGAGGTGGTTCATGCGTCGCGCCGGATCGGTGGTGGCCGGAGGGGCCAGCACCTTGGTGAACAGGTGCTCGACCTGCGCGAGGATCGGCGCCGGGTCGACGCCGTTCTCGATCATGTAGGTGTGCAGCGCCTGGTCGTGCACGTCGGCGTGGGTGGCCTCCTGGCCGATGAATCCACGGATGTCATCAGCCAGCTTGGGATCCTTGACCAGAGGCAACGCCTCGTCGAATGTCTCGACGAACCAACGTTCCCCGGCCGGCAGCACGATGTTGAGCACGCTGACGACATGGGAGGCCACCGGATGGCCGGGAATCCAGTGCAGCGGACTGTTCGCCACGTCGAAGTGCACCTTGCGCGCGTGGATCTGTACCGGTCCCGGGTCAATCTCGTCATCGAAACGGCGCGGTCGCAACATCGGCGGGCTCCTGTTCGTCGTGAATACCTGGATTCTACGACGAACGGCCGAAGTAGGTGGGAACGCAGGTCCCGGATAGCTGTACTCGCGGGGACCGCTCAGGCAGGTGGGGGAGGCGTGCCCGCTCCGGGGGCTCCGGCGATCGGAACCAGCGGCGTCGGCGTGACCGTCGTGACGCCGTTGGCACCCACCCTGGGGCCGCCCGTGGGGCCCTGAGCTTTGATCAGGTCGGCCGCGGCCTGAGTGCAATCCAGCGTCAACAACATGCGGCCACCGCCGGTCATCTTCTGCTTGTCGACCAGGCACGCCGACTGTGGGAGCACGCTGCCGGTTGACCCTCCGAAGTACGCCTTGACGCCCTGGCTCTTGAGAATCGCCAGCGCCCGGCCGTACTGCTCGCCGGTCACGTTGTACGGCGACTCCTGCGCAGGCTGAGAGATCGCCACACCGGCGCCGATCAGCGCGGCCGCTCCGGTCGCGACGAGTCCGCCGCTGAGCACAACAAGCCTTCGCACGAGCCTTCTCCTCACCTCGGTGGTGGCTGCGAACATATCGCAGTGGTACCGAATGTAAAACCGCTGCCGACGCCCGCGGCGTTACACCGGCGGCTTGACCGCGGCCCGCATTGCCTCACACAGCGCGGCGGCCCGCGGATCGGTGAAAACCTCTTCGAGCAAGATCTGCCGTCCCTGTGGGTCGCCCAGCGGAACACGCCAGTTCGGATACTCATCGATCGTCCCTGGTTGATTCTGAGTACGCACCTCGCCTACGGCATCGGCCAGTGACAGCGACAGCAGCCGCGACGGTGTCCGGCCGAGGTAGCGGTGCAGAGCGAGAACCACCGAATCGACGTCACCCTCGGCGGCTTCATCCTCGAGCAGGCCGACCCGGCGCAGCTCGGCGATCCAAGCCAGCTGGTGCGCCCGATCCGTGGCGAGTTCCTCGGCAGCCGGGCGGGTCAACAGCCCGAGATCGTCGCGCAGCCGGATGTGTTCCCCGGCGAGGTAGCCCGCAGTGGGGGGCAGATCATGGGTGGTGACGGCCGACAGACAGCACTCCCGCCACCGCTCGGCAGGCAACGGGCCGCCACCTCCGTCGCGATCGGCCTCGAACCACAGAATCGAGGTGCCGAACACACCGCGGTCACGCAGGTAGTCACGGACCCAGGGCTCGACGGTGCCCAGATCTTCACCGACGACGACGGCGCCGGCCCGGTGCGCCTCCAGCGCCACGATGCCGATCATCGCCTCGTGGTCGTAGCGCACATAGGTACCTTCAGTCGGCGCTAAGCCCTTCGGAATCCACCACAACCGGAACAATCCGATGATGTGATCGATGCGGATGCCACCCGCATGCCGCAGCACGGCCGAGACAAGCGCCCGGAACGGCCGGTAGGCCGCTTCAGCGAGCCTGTCGGGCCGCCACGGCGGCTGGGACCAGTCCTGTCCGAGCTGGTTGAACTCGTCCGGTGGCGCGCCGGCGGCGACGCCGAGCGCCAACACATCCTGCATCGCCCAGGCGTCGGCACCGTTGGGATCGACCCCGACCGCGAGGTCTCCCATGATGCCCAGTTCCATACCCGCCTGCATCGCCCCGGCCTGGGCAGCCGCCAGCTGGTCGTCCACGAGCCACTGCAGCCAACGGTGAAAGTCCACGGTCGAGGCGTACTCGTCGGCGAACTCGGCAACCGCTTCCGAGCGCGGGTGCCGCAGTTCTTCCGGCCACTGGTGCCAATCCTGGCCGTATTGTTCGGCCAGCGCGCACCACGTGGCGAAGTCCTCGAGACTGCGCCCCTCGCGATCCAGGAATGCTTGGTACCCGATCTCTCGGCCGGCGGAGAGTTCGACCAGGTAGATACTCTCCAGCGCTTCCCGTTTGGCCTTCCAGGCCCGGTCGCGGTCGATCCGTTCGCTGCGATCGGCACGCATCTGCACCTGTGCCTGCGCCCTGCGGATACGACCCCGGTGCCGGACGTAGCCGAACTCGGGAACCGCTTCCACGCGCAGGTACATCGGATTGACGAAGCGGCGTGACGTCGGCAGGTAGGGCGACGGTTCCATCGGCGCCACCGGCGCCGCGGCGTGCAGCGGGTTCACCAGCACGAAGCCGGCACCGTGGCGGCTGGCCGACCAGACCGCCAAGTCGGTCAGGTCGGTCAGATCGCCGACGCCCCAAGAATTACTCGACCGGGCACTGTAGAGCTGGACGGCCAGCCCCCAGGCGCGGCCCGAGGCGAGGCGTGCCGGCGACTCCAGCGACGAAGGCGACACGATCACGGTCGTGTGGATGTCCGACGAACCGATCTGCAGGTGCAGCCGGTGGTATCCGATCGGCAGGTCGGCGGGCAGCTCGAAGGTGGCTTCACCGACCATCCGGCCATCGAGATCAAAAGGCGGTCTGTTGTTTTCACGCTGAGCCAAGCCGGTACGTACGCTGCCATCTTCGAGCCGCATCCACAGTCTGGCCGGGTCGCCGTGGGTGACGTGAACCCAGAACGGTGTCGTAACACCGCTGCGCCCCACGATCACCTGGGGTAGCGCACGCGCCCAGTGGTCGCGGTCCTTGTCGGCCGACGCCGCGGCACGCTCCGCTTCGGTTCCCGCGGCCGCACCGAGTGCGTTCAGCACCGAGATCAGCGTGGCTGCCGAAACCGTCACCGGTCGGCCCGTCCAGTCGGCGTAGCTGGTTGCCACTCCGAACCGATGTGCGAGCTCGATCAGGGATTCAGGCGGGGCGGTATCCACAGGGTCGTCTGGGGATACCGGGTCGTCTGGCGATACCGGGTCGTCCGGGGGTACGGGCATGGCGGCAATCTTGCCCCGTCAGTCGACGTCGCGTGCGACCAAGTCGTCCCAGGTGTCGCGGCGCACGACGAGCTTGGCCTGACCATTGGAGACGAACACCACCGGGACCCGGCGCGCACCGTTGTACTGATTGGACATCGTGTAGCAGTAGGCGCCGGTCACCGGCACCGCAAGTAGGTCTCCCACCACCGGATTACGCAGTGCGACACCGTCGACGAGTTCATCGCCGGATTCACAGTGCCGGCCGACGACGCTGACCCATTCGCCACCGCCTACCCGCCGAACCAGGGTCGCCTCGAAGCGCTGCCCGGTCAGTGACACTTCGAGGTTGTCGCCCATCCCACCGTCGACCGCCACATGAACGATCTCACTCCGCTTGATCGTGGTTACCCGGTAGACCGTGCACGCGTTGCGCGCCACCATGCTTCGGCCGGGCTCCACGATCAGCCTGCTCCCCTCGGGAAGCAACGCGCGGGCCTGCGCCACCATCGCCTCGGCGTAGTCGTCGAGCGTCGGCGCGGACTCGGAGTAGGTGTAGCGCACGCCGAGTCCACCGCCGAGGTCATAGGTGTCGAACGTGCCCAGGCGTGCGATCGGAGCTACCGCGGCCGCCAGCTGGTCGACATCGAGTAGTTGGGAACCGACGTGCGTGTGTAGGCCCAGCATCTCCAGCCGCGTGCTGCGCCCGATGCGGGCGATGGCCGCTCGCGCGTCCTGCGGCAGCAGACCGAACTTCGACCGCACGTGCCCGGTGGCCTGCGATGCGTGGGTGGCGGCCTCAACACCGGGGATGACCCGGACCAGACACTGTTGCCTCCGACCGGCAGGAACAAGGCGCTCTAAGCGGTCGATGTCGTCGAAGTTGTCGACCACGACAAGTCCGATGCCGTACTCGACGGCCATTGTGACCTCTTCGTCGGTCTTGGCGTTACCGTGCAGCACGAGCCGCGCGGGGTCGGCACCCGCCTTCAGCGCGGTGAGGATCTCCCCGCCACCGGCGACGTCGAGATGCAGGCCTTCGGCCACCATCACGCGCTGGACAGGGGTGCACGGGAACGCTTTAGACGCGAACGCCACCTCGCACCGGGGCCACCGGGTGCGGAAGGCTTTCACGTAGGACCGCGCCCGTTGGCGAAGTGCGTTTTCGTCGACCACGATGACCGGGGTGCCGAACCGCTCGGCCAGCTGGTCGAGTCGACAACCGCCGACGACGACGGTGCCGTCGCCGTCGAATCCGGCGCCCGGCGGAAACAGCCCCAGCAGCTCTTCGGCGGTGGGAGAAGCTGCATGGTTCACGGCCCAAGCCTGCCACCGATCTACTTCGGTAGGGTCGCCATGCATGGCGCCCGAACCGTCGGAGGGTGCCCGAACCCGAAACCGCCGGACCCGCGCCGCGGTCGCGGCATTGTTCTTGGCCAACGGCGCGCTGTTTGCCAACCTGCTGCCCCGCTACCCGGAGATCAAGGCGGATCTGGCGATGTCCAATGCCGTCTACGGCGCCGCGGTGGCCTCGTTCTCGGCTGGAGCCCTGCTGGCCGGGCCGGCCGCGGCTGCGCTGATCCGAGCGTTTCATTCGGCGCGCGTGGCCGTCGTCACCACCGTGGCACTCGCGGCGTTCATCGTGGCCGCCGGGCTGGCCCCGTCGCCGCTGCTCTTCGCCTTGGCCCTGTTCCTGGCGGGCTCCTGCGATGCGATCACCGACGTTGCTCAGAACGTCAACGGTTTACGGCTGCAACGCAGGTACCGACGGTCGATCATCAACTCGCTGCACGCGGTGTGGGCCGTCGGGGCGATCCTCGGCGGCCTCATGGGTGCGGCCGCTATCGCACTGCGCATCGCGCCTCCGGTGCATCTGGCCATCGCGGGAGTGGTGTTCTGTGCGGTCGTGGCGGTCGCCTATCCGCATCTGCTGCATGGTCCCGACCACGGCGACCATCCCTCCTCCCACGACGGGCGCCGAGGCAAGGTGAGCGCGGCGGTGTGCCTGCCGCTGGCTGCGCTGGTGGGTATCGCGATCGCCGGCGCCACCGTCGAGGACGCCGGAAGCTCGTGGGCCACCCTGTATCTGCGCGACGGCCTCGATGCGCCGGGCCCGTTGGCCGCGATGGGCTACGTCTCACTGGTCGGATTCATGTTCCTGGGCCGACTTACCGGCGACCGGCTCGTCGATCGATTCGGCGAGCGCGCCGTGGCCCGTACCGGTGGGCTGATCGCCGCCGTCGGAATGGGCGGCGCCCTGACGTTTCCCACGGTGCCCGGCACCATCGCGGGATTCGCGGCCGCCGGGCTCGGCGTGGCCACGGTGGTGCCCGCCGCGATGCGGGCCGCCGACGACTTACCCGGTCTCCGCGCCGGGACCGGGTTGACTATGTTGACCTGGCTGATGCGATTGGGGTTCCTCGGCGCGCCGTTGATCGTCGGTGTCGTCGCCGACGCGAC
>JAGQTR010000137.1 GCA_020438915.1 Mycobacterium sp. | reverse complement strand
GGGTAGATGTCCTGGTACTTCTTGGGAGGGTTCTCGGCGTAGGCGATAGTGCCGTCCGGCAACACGGTGAACCACTCCGGGTGGTCGCTAGCCCACGGATGGTCCGGCGCACATTGCAGTGCCAGATCCAGGGCCACCTCCAGCCCTTGGCCGGCAGCGGCGGCGACGAAGTCGTCGAAGTCGTCGATGGTGCCCAGCGCCGGGTGCACCGCGTCGTGGCCGCCCTCCTCGCTGCCGATCGCCCATGGCGAACCGACGTCATCGGGCGCTGCGGTGACACTGTTGTTGCGTCCCTTGCGGTGCACGTGTCCGATCGGGTGGATAGGCGGCAGGTAGGCGACGTCGAAACCCATCCTGGCCACCCGCGGCAGTGCTTCGGCCGCGGTGGCCAACGTTCCGTGAACGGCGTTGCCGGCGCTGTCCCAGCCACCGGTGGATCGGGGAAAGAACTCGTACCACGAGCTGAAACGCGCCTGCGGCCGGTCCACCCACACGCCGTGCTGCGCACCCCGGGTGATCAGCTCGCGTAGCGGATACTGCTCGATCAGCTCGGTGACCTCGGCGGCCAGCGCAGCGCCCGCGCGCCAGAACGGATCACCGGGCTCGCGCAACCTGTCGGCGGCCTGCAGGACCGGGTAGCGCATCTGACGTGGAACGCCGGCTGCCGCACGCTCCAGCAATCGCGCCCCCACCAACAGGTCGTTGGACAACTCGCCTTCGCCCTGCCCGGCGTCGAGCTTGGCGGTGACGTTCTTTCGCCAGGTTGCTATCGGATCACCCCATCCGTCGACGCGGAAAGTCCACAATCCGACCGAATCCGGGGCGAACTGTCCGTGGAACACATCGGGTTCGCGGCCCTGCGCCATCGGCGCCGTGATCGGCCGGACCCGTGAGGTCGAGTTGACGACGTCCTGGATCGGAACGGGCTCGGCGGCGCGTACCCGGCCCGGTGGTTCGTCGGCAAGGGGTGGATAGCCCGCTCCGTGGTAGCGCACCACCAGCGTGGCCGATACCGCATCATGGCCTTCGCGCCACACCGTGGCCGAGACCGGTACCACCTCGCCGACGACCGCCTTGGCCGGGAATCGTCCGCCAGACACCACCGGCTCAACGTCATCGATCTCGATACGACCGGCGGTCACTTACCCACTCCCTATCACTGTCGAAAGTTCTGTGCGGCGTACCTCGCGTGAGTCCTTCGCGTGAATCACTGTCCGGCCGCGTTGCAGCGCTGGCTCTTCACCACCCTCCTGCGCTATACCCACCGTAGTGCGGTGCTCAATCACGCGGAGGACAAAACTAAGTAGGGTGACTCCGCGTGAAGGCTTTCCGACGGTTCACCGTCCGCGCTTACCTGCCCGATCGGCTGTCTGCGCTGGAGAAGCTGTCGATCAACCTGCGTTGGTCCTGGGACAAACCGACCCAGGACCTGTTCGAGGCCATCGACCCGGATCTGTGGAAACTGGTCGGTTGCGATCCCGTCGCGATGCTCGGACAGGTCAGTGCCGAAAGAGTCGAGACATTGGCCGGCGACGAATCGTTTGTCCAACGCCTCGACGCTCTGGCCGCCGACCTGGACGACTACCTGACCAGGCCGCTGTGGTACCAGCAACTCGCAACTGACCGTGGCCGGGCATCCGGGGATGGCGATCAGTCGCTACCCAACGGCATCGCGTACTTCTCCATGGAGTTCGGTATCGCCGAGGTGCTACCGAACTACTCCGGCGGTCTGGGAATCCTCGCCGGCGATCACCTCAAGTCGGCTTCTGACCTGGGGGTTCCACTCATCGCGGTCGGGCTGCACTACCAACACGGGTATTTCCGGCAATCGTTGACCGCTGACGGGTGGCAGCACGAGAGCTATCCCTCCCAGGATCCGCAGGGTCTGCCGTTGCGCCTGCTCAGCGACACCACGGGCGGGGCGGTCCTGGTCGAGCTGGCACTGCCGGACGGAGCGCAGCTGTTCGCGCGAATCTGGGTCGCGCAGGTCGGACGAATTCCGTTGCTGCTGCTCGATTCCGACGTCGCCGAGAACGAGCATGAACTGCGTGGGGTCACCGACCGCCTCTACGGCGGCGACCAGGAGCATCGGATCAGGCAGGAGATCCTGGCCGGGATCGGCGGCGTCCGGGCGATCCGGGCCTTCACCAAGATCGAGGGCCTGCCCGCGCCCGAGGTGTTCCACATGAACGAGGGGCACGCCGGTTTCCTGGGTGCTGAGCGCATTCGCGAGCTGATCGAGGCCGGACTCGACTTCGATACCGCGCTGGCGGTTGTCCGGTCCTCGACGGTCTTCACCACCCATACCCCGGTACCGGCCGGCATCGATCGCTTTCCCGTCGACATGGTGGAGCGCTACTTCGGGCCCGAGCCCGGAAGTGTGGGGTCGCGGCTGCTGCCCGGTGTGCCCGTCGATCGCATCGTGGCGTTCGGCGACGAAGACGACCCGACGAAATTCAACATGGCCCACATGGGGCTGCGGTTGGCGCAACGCGCCAACGGGGTGTCGTTGTTGCACGGGAAGGTCAGCCGCGCGATGTTCAACGACCTGTGGCCTGGATTCGATCGCGCGGAGGTGCCGATCGGCTCGATCACCAACGGGGTGCATGCGCCGACCTGGGCGGCCCCGCAATGGATGGAGCTGGGACGCGAGATCGCCGGCTCCGAGTCGCTGAGCGAGGCCGAGGTCGGGGAGCGGCTGCAGCAGGCTGACCCCGCGAGAATGTGGCAAATACGCTCGGCGTTGCGCGCGGCATTGGTCTCCGACGTCCGGGCTCGATTGCGGCGCTCGTGGCGTGAGCGCGGCGCGGCCGAAGCTGAACTGGGCTGGATTGCAACAGCTTTCGACCCGGCGGTGTTGACGATCGGATTCGCCCGCCGGGTGCCGACCTACAAGCGTCTGACCCTGATGCTGCGCGATCCCGACCGGTTGACCAAGCTGCTCTTAGATGACGAGCGTCCGATCCAGTTGATCGTGGCCGGCAAATCGCATCCCGCCGACGAAGGCGGCAAGGCGCTCATCCAGCAGATCGTGCGCTTTGCCGACCGCCCGCAGGTGCGTCACCGCATCGCCTTCCTGCCCGACTACGACATGTCGATGGCCCGACAGCTCTACTACGGTTGCGACGTCTGGCTCAACAACCCGTTGCGACCCCTTGAGGCGTGCGGCACGTCCGGCATGAAGAGCGCCTTGAACGGCGGGTTGAACCTGTCGATCCGCGACGGGTGGTGGGATGAGTGGTACGACCGCGACAACGGGTGGGAAATCCCCACCGCTGACGGGCTTTTCGACGAGAACCGGCGTGACGATATCGAGGCCGCCGGGCTGTACGAGTTGCTCGAACAATCCGTGGCCCCCAAGTTCTACGACCGCGACGAACACGGGGTGCCGACGCGGTGGGTGGAGATGGTCCGGCACACTCTGCGGGTCCTGGGTCCCAAAGTGCTGGCATCGCGGATGGTGCGTGACTACACCGAGAAGTACTACGTGCCGGCGGCGCAGTCACTGCGGCTGTCGATCGAGCGGGGACGTTCCGGCGCCGAGGAGTTCAGCGTGCCGTTCGGTGCCGCCGCAGAGCTCGCGGCGTACCGACATCGCGCCGTGTGCGCCTGGCCGGACATCGAGATCACCGACGTGGACGGCTCGGGACTGCACGGGACTCCACTGCTGGGTTCGGAGCTGACGCTGACCGCGCGAGTACACCTGGCCGGGTTGCGAACCGATGAGGTGGTCGTACAGGCAGTCTTCGGCCGTGTCGACGATGGCGATGTCTTGGTGGACCCCATGACCGTGCCCATGACGCATGTGGGGACAGCCGACAGCAAGCGCGAGATCTACTCGGCAACGCTGCCGCTGTCGAGCACTGGTCCGGTCGGGTACACCGTCCGGGTGCTGCCGCACCATCGACTGCTTGCCGGAAACAACGAACTCGGCCTCGTCACGCTGGCTTGACGCTCACGGAAAGCGTTTGAAGCAGCGATCCACGTCGCTGAGGACGCCGAGTCGGAACGCGTCGATTCTGGAGAAACCCGAGGGTACGGACTCGCCGTTGACGTCGCTGGCCACCAGGCCATTGGTGAGGATGCCCGACACTGCCTCGTCGACGTCGCCCGCGGTCAGCGCGATGGTGTCACCGTCGGGCGTGGTGATCTCCCTGGTCATCTTCACCGTCGCCACCCCGGTGAGACATGCCGTTCGCAACGCCGCCTTCGCGGAGTCCAGCGTCACCCCGCCGTGTTCGTGCTGGATGGCGGTCATGTAGCGGGAGACCAGCACCGAATACGCGGTGTTGTCGCCGGAAGCCAAGGTAGTTCCGTCTTGGCGATCCTCCTGGGAACCCATCTCCTGCAGGCCGGCCAGATCGACGACGATGGTGTTGGTCGCCGGGCAGAACGATGCGGGCGGGCTGGGCCGCGCGCCGGTGCAGTTGTCGGCATCGGAGGGATCGAAGCTCAAAGCCGGGGGATCGGTGGGCGCGAACAGGACTCCCATCGCATCGACGATCGAGCGCACCGAGTCCTCGGTCACCGGCAGTTCTCCGGTCTGATCCTCGGGCAACAGCACCGGCAGGTCGCCCCGCCGCTGCCCTATCTCCTGCAAGTCGATTGCCGAGCACGCCGAGGGGCCATCGGTGAAACCGAACTGGAATGCCGAGAGCCGCTCGAAGGCCGATCCGTGCTCGTCGACGCCGGCGTCCGGGTCGCCCTCGTTGAGCAGCGGATCCCGGAAGGAAATCACGCCGGCCAACACATTGTTGAGCCCTTCGCCGGTGCTCAGGCTGAAGCGGGGGGAATTGTCCTCGGCCACCCAGCGCATGTAGGCGCCGGAGAGACAATCGGCCTGCTGCTCGCCGACCAGGGTCGGGGTGCTCTTGCTGGACAGGGCGGCCTGCCGCGCCACCGCGTGACCGTACTCATGGGCGAGCACCATCACCACACCCATGTCGCCGTGGGCGTCCTTCAGGCTGGGCAACAACTCGCCGCGGTCCCATCCGATGGTCCGGTTCGGGTAACAGAAACCCGCGTTGACCAGTCCGTAGGTTTCATCCCCGCAGAACTCGCCGCCGTA
>JAGQTR010000010.1 GCA_020438915.1 Mycobacterium sp. | reverse complement strand
GGCGCGAGCACCGCAAGAAGGTGCGCGCCGAGATCGTCGACGCCGCGTTCCGGGCCATCGACCGGCGCGGGCCCGAGGTCAGCCTGCGCGAGATCGCCGAGGAGGCCGGCACCGCCAAGCCGAAGATCTACCGGCATTTCACCGACAAGTCCGATCTCTTCCAGGCGATCGGCCAGCGGATGCGCGACATGCTGTGGGCGGCGATCTTCCCATCGATCGACATCTCGAAAGATCCGGCGCGCACGGTCATCCAGCGCGCCGTCGAGCAGTACGTGAGGTTGGTCGACGAACATCCCAACGTGGTGCGCTTCCTGATGCAGGGCCGTTTTCCCCAGCAGAGCGAGTCGACGATGCGGGCGCTGAACGAAGGTCGTGAGATCACCCTGGCGATGGCCGACATGTTCAGCAATGAGCTTCGCGAAATGGAGCTTGACGGCGCGGCCTTCGAGCTGGCGGCGTTCGCGACCTTCGGGGCGGCGGTGTCGGCCACGGACTGGTGGCTGGGCTCCACCGATGACAACCCGCGGCGACTGCCGCCGGAGAAGTTCATCGAGTACCTGACGACGATCATGCTGGGCTCGATCAACGGCACCTGTGAGGTGCTCGGCATCCGCATCGATGCCGACGTACCCCTGCACGAAGGTGTTCAGCGCCGCGAGCAGGTCGCCTGACGCGGTTGGCCCGCCACGCATATCCGGTACCGGCGTTCCCAGGTACAGTCGGGCGCATGACCGTTGCTGAACCCGTCGAGAACGTCTCGGCAGACCGCACCCCGGTGCGCACCCGCGCGTTGATCATCGGCTCGGGTTTCTCCGGACTCGGGATGGCCATCGAACTGCAGCGCCAGGGTGTCGAGTTCGAGATCCTGGAGAAGGCCGACGAAGTCGGCGGTACCTGGCGCGACAACACCTATCCCGGATGCGCCTGTGACATCCCATCGCACATGTACTCGTTCTCGTTCGAGCCGAAGGCCGACTGGACCCACATGTGGTCGTTCCAGCCGGAGATTCAGGACTACCTGCTCGGCGTCACCGACAAGTACGGGCTGCGTCGCTACATCCACTTCGGCGCGCATGTCGAGCGCGCGCAATGGGACGAAGACGAGCTGCTCTGGCATGTGTTCACCGCCGATGGACGTGAGTTCGTCGCGCAGTTCCTCATTTCCGGCGCCGGCGGCCTCCACATCCCGTTGATCCCCGAATTCGCCGGTCTCGACGACTTCCTGGCCACAGGCCGCGTGGCGTTCCACTCCGCGCAGTGGGACCACAGCGTCGATATCGCCGGCAAGCGGGTCGCGGTGATCGGCACCGGTGCCAGCGCCATCCAGATCGTTCCCGAGATCGTCAAGGATGTCGCATCGCTACAGCTCTATCAGCGGACACCGGCGTGGGTGATGCCCCGGCCGAACAATCCGATTCCCGAAGGGATGCGCCGGGTCTTCGCCAACGTGCCGGGCACCCGGGCGGCCGTCCGTGCCGGCATCTACTGGCTACACGAATCGGTGGGGTTCGCCATGACCAGGCAGCCGCGGCTGCTCAAGATCGGCGAAATGCTCGGCAAGTGGAACATTCGGCGGTCGATCAAGGACCGGGAGCTGCGCCGCAAGCTGACCCCGGACTATCGGGCCGGGTGTAAGCGGATTCTCAACTCCGACACCTACTATCGCGGCATCGCCGATCCGAAGACCGAAGTCATCACCGACCGCATCACGCGGTTCAGCCCGGAGGGACTCGTCACCGTCGACCCCGACGGCGGCGAAACCAGCCGCGACGTCGATGTCGTGGTGTTCGCGACCGGCTTCCACGTCACCGACTCCTACACCTACGTCGACATCAAAGGCCCCAGTGGCGAGAACCTCGTCGACCGCTGGAACAAAGAAGGCATCGCCGCACATCGCGGGGTCACCGTCGCCGACATGCCCAACCTGTTTTTGCTGCTCGGTCCGAACACTGCGCTGGGACACAACTCGGTGGTGTTCATGATCGAGTCCCAGATCCGCTACGCCGCCCAGGCCATCGCCGCGGTGGACCGTGCCGGCGCCGGTGCGATCGCGCCGACGCGGGCCGCGCAGGATCGCTACAACGCTGAACTGCAGGATGCCCTGGGCGGCACGGTCTGGAGCACCGGCGGCTGCCGAAGCTGGTACATGGACGAGCATGGCGTGAATCGGACGCTGTGGAGCGGGATGACCTGGCAGTACTGGTTGGCCACTCGCCGGTTCAGGGCCTCCGAGTACCGGTTTCTGCCACGGCGTCGCGACACGCCAACACAAGATGTTGCGGCGTCACACGCCCTGATCCCCAATAAGTTGTAGTGTCGGAATCGGCTGGTGGAACAGGCTGAAGCCAGAAAAAGCCGCTCACAATATTGGCGAAATGGGGTTCTGGTGTCCGAGGGAATGAAGCTGATCGACCGTGTATCCGCGATCAACTGGAACCGCCTGCAGGATGACAAGGACGCCGAGGTGTGGGAGCGGCTGACCGGCAACTTCTGGCTGCCCGAAAAGGTTCCGGTATCCAACGACATCCCCTCCTGGGGAACCCTCAACGCCCACGAGAAGCAGCTCACCATGCGGGTGTTCACCGGTCTGACGCTGCTGGACACCATTCAGGGCACCGTCGGTGCGGTCAGCCTCATCCCCGACGCGCTGACCCCGCATGAGGAAGCCGTTTACACCAACATCGCGTTCATGGAGTCGGTGCACGCCAAGAGCTACAGCAATATCTTCTCGACGCTGTGCTCGACGGTCGAGATCGACGAGGCGTTCCGCTGGTCGGAGGAGAACCCGAACCTGCAGCGCAAAGCCGAGATCGTGATGGACTTCTACAAGGGCGACGATCCGCTGAAGCGCAAGGTGGCCTCCACGCTGCTGGAGAGCTTCCTGTTCTACTCCGGCTTCTACCTGCCGATGTACTGGAGCAGCCGGGCCAAGCTGACCAACACCGCCGACATGATCCGGCTGATCATCCGCGACGAGGCCGTGCACGGCTACTACATCGGCTACAAGTTCCAGAAGGGGCTGGCGCTGGCGGACGAGGTTCGCAGAGCCGAGCTCAAGGACTACACCTACGAGCTGCTCTTCGAGCTCTATGACAACGAGGTCGAGTACACCCAGGACCTCTACGACGGGGTGGGTCTGACCGAGGACGTGAAGAAGTTCCTGCGTTACAACGCCAACAAGGCGTTGATGAACCTGGGATACGAGGCCCTGTTCCCCCGCGATGAGACCGACGTCAACCCGGCGATCCTGTCAGCGCTGAGCCCCAACGCCGACGAGAATCACGACTTCTTCTCCGGCTCGGGGTCCAGCTACGTGATCGGCAAGGCCGTCAACACCGAAGACGAGGACTGGAACTTCTGATCTTTGGTGTCGAAGCGCCCGAGGCTACAGCGTCGGGCCGCTCGTCGGCGCAGCGACCCGGTATACCTCCACCTCTTCAGGCAGACCTTTGAGGTGTTGTGGGCCAAGGCTTTCGAATGCGAGGCCAGACCCTGCGGATAGATCACGCACCGTGCGGCTGGCCAGCACCTCACCCGCGCGCGCCAGCGAACTTATTCGTGCACCGATGTGGACCGCCATTCCGCTCCACTCCTCGCCGCGTCGTTCACACTCACCGGTGTGCACGCCGGCCCGGATCTCAAGCCCGCGAGCGGCGAGGGCTGGAACCAGATCCAGCGCACAACGAGCCGCCTTGGACGGTCCGTCGAAGAGTGCGAACACCCCGTCGCCGGTGTGCTTTGCTCGGTGGCCACCGTACTTCTCCAACAGCCAGTCGATCACCTTGTCGTGGGTATCGAGTTGGTGGCGCCAGTGAGCATCGCTATTCACACTGAGCTTCTCGGTGGAGCTGACGATGTCGGTAAAGATCAGGGTCTTCAGGATTCGATCATCGGCGCGTTCGTTGGGTCGCAGGCAGACGAATTCCAGTACCGCGGGAACGAGGTCTTCGACGATGTCGAAGAGGGAATGCGGCCCGGGCGGTAGCGGATGAAGCTGCGCCTCGGGAATGGCTGCGGTCAATGCAGCGGCCGCTTCGATGGATACCACCCGATCGCCGGGCCGCGCCAAGACCAAGGTCGGCGCCTGGATCGAGGCCAGCACGTCGCGGACGTCGACCTCCATGATCGATTTCCACCACAGCTTGGCCATCGACGGACTCACCATGGCGCGTTGGAGCTTGCCGAACATCTCCTTGACGCCGGGTGTGACGGCCGTTTCTCCGTAGAACAGGTCCGCCAGTGCGCCGTCGCCCCAGCGGTTGTCGATCTCCTCGAGCTGTGACTCGATTTCGGCGGCGGTGAAGCCCCACGGGAAGTCGGGCAATTCTTGGGAATACCTTGCTGCACTGGCGAAGAGAGCAAGCTTGCGCACCCGTTGTGGGTGGGCGGCAGCGAATAACAGGCTCATCGATCCGCCCTCGCCGGTGCCGAAGAATGCCGCCCGGTCAGCGCCAGCTGCGTCCAGAATCGCCCGCACGTCGTCGATGCGCTCGTCTAGTGACAGCGGCTCGGTCGAAGGATCCGACAGTCCCGTCCCGCGCCTGTCCCATGCGATGAAGCGGGTCGACTGGGAAAAGAGGTCGACGACTTCTGCGTAGGGGCTTCCCGGTTCGTCAATCGTGTCGACACTGTTCAGCATCCAGCCGGGCACCCAGACGAGAAATGGGCCGGAAGAACCGAACACGCGGTAGGCCAAGCGGACGTCCCCGTTGCGTGCGTAGCGCAGCTGCCCGTCACCCACGTAGTCATCGTGGCATTTTCTGGTCAGCAGACCCAGGTTTTGCAGCTTTCCATCCGCCGCGCCCGCCGCCAGCCGGTGACCTGCCGCTCGTGTGCGGTCAGATCGCGATTTCGGCCGATTCTGCGATCTGGCTGCACACCAGGCGCCCGGTCAACACCGAGGATGCGGAATCGAAGTTCGCACCGGGCCGCAATTCGGATACGTAGACCAGCGCCCCGTCGTAGCCGGCTGCCTTGATCTGCTCGGGTTGCACCTGCAGGGTGGCGAAGTCGAGTAGCCG
>JAGQTR010000136.1 GCA_020438915.1 Mycobacterium sp. | reverse complement strand
TTCAGCGCGCTGATGATGCCGGTGGTTACCGTGCCCTCCAGCCCGAGCGGGGACCCGATCGCCACGACGTCCTGTCCGACCCGCAGGTCGGCCGACGAGCCGACCGCGATCGGTGTCAGTCCGGACACGTTCTCGGCCCGGACCACCGCGATATCGCTGCCGGGGTCGGTACCGACCACGCTGAAGGAGGTCGTTTTCCCGTTGGCGAACGTCACCTTGGTTTTTGGACGGTCCGCACCACCCGGGCCCCCCGGAGCGTCCCCGGAAGCGGCGACGACGTGATTGTTGGTGAGGATCAACCCGTCGGTGGACAAGATCACGCCGGAGCCTTCTTCGGACTGCCGTCCGATGTTCACTTCCAGCTTGACGACGCTGGGCAACACCTTGTCGGCCACCTGCTCGACGGAACCGGCCGGCGCGCTGGCGGCAGGCATGCTGGGCGCCGCACCGGAGGCGCCTATCCCGGCGACGCCGTGCCCAGGGTGTGCGAGTACCGCTACGCCACCGCCAATCCCCGCGGAAACAATCGCGATGGCAACGGCGCCGGCGGCCAAACCCGTTGCACGGGAGCGCTTCCGGGGGTGCGGCTGGGGCGCGGCCGGCATTGCCGGCCGCGGGTACTGGCCTGTTCCGGCCGGCATGGGAGCACCACGGTATGGGTCATACTGCGCCCGGAACGCTTGTCGCTGTTGCTCGGTCGCGTAGCGCCAGTCGTAGTGCTGCTGGGAGTAGCCGCCCGACGACCGGTCGCCGACTGCACCCGGCGGGACCTGCTCATGGATACCGGGTTGACGAGCCGGCGGCGGGGTCGGCGAGTACCTCGGGTGGTTCGTCATGTCGCTACGATGCTCTTCCTGGAGTAGTTTCTTCTCGCCTGGAACAACGAAAGGCGAACCCCAAGGGTGCCCAACTGTGCTGAGAAAGCCCTTAGAGATCGATGGCGCGTCGATAACATCGGGACCATTCAGGCACCCCTGGACTCTTTCGACCATCCTCGCTTGTGACAGTGCTCACCGCAGCGATCAGTCCCCGCGTGTCGCGAATTCTCTTGGTGCCCGCTCCGTCTCATCCTCATCCGGCCTTGCCGTCGACGGACGACCCGGCAACACCACGTGCATCGATGTGCCGGGCTGTTCAGCGCCGGGAACCGTCTCCCGGACAAGCAGCGTGCCGCCGTGCTTGAGCACCACCTGTTTCACGATCGCCAGACCCAGACCTGACCCCGGCATCGCCCTGGCAGCGGTCGACCTGAAGAACCGCTCGAAGACGAGACTGCGTTCCTGCGGCGGGATTCCCGGGCCGTAATCGGCGACCACGAGCTCCGCGTGCAAGGCATCGACCTGCGCGAGCCGCACGGCCACCTCACCGCCCGGTGGGCTCCACTTCGCGGCGTTGTCCAACAGATTGAGCACCGCGCGGGCCAGGCCGGCGCCGTCGCCGTAGACCTGCCAAGGTTCCACCGATACGTCGAACTCGATGTCGTTGCGGCGTCTGCGAACCCGCTCCAAGGACCTCTCTATCACGTCGGCCATCTCGACCGTTTCGTGAATGACGCCACCGGATTCCTCGCGGGTGAGGTCCACCAGATCGCCCACCAGCGTCGACAATTCCTCGATTTGGGCGATGACGTCGGCCCGCAGCCCAGTCATCTCCTCCTCGGGTAAGCGCGGGGCCCCCGGCGCCATCGATGCCATGAGCAACTCCACGTTCGTGCGCAGCGATGTCAAGGGCGTGCGCAGCTCGTGGCCGGCATCGGTGACCAACCGCGCCTGCCGCTCACGGGACTCCGCCAACGCCCGCAGCATCATGTTGAAAGCCTCGGTCAGGCGCGCGAGCTCATCGCTGCCGTACACCGGGATCGGGCGCAGGTCGTCGGTCCGGGCGACCCGCTCAGCCGCTTCGGTGAGCCGGGCCACCGGCCGCAGTCCGGCGCGTGCCACCATCCCGCCTGCGATGGCGGCTACCGCCACCCCTATGCCGCCGACGATGAGAAGTACCGTTCCCAACCGTTTGAGCACCTCGCCGGTCGGCGCCAGGCTTTTGGAGATCAGCAGCGCACTACCGTTGCTGAGATGCAATGCCAGCACCCGTTGGTGGCTGACGGTGCGCAGTGACATCAGCAGTTTGCCCTGGATGACATCTCTCTCGGGCCCCCCGAGTGGCAATGTCTGGCCCTGCTGATTGGCGGTATAGATCGCCCGAGGTGTGAACAACATGGCGTTGACCTCGGAATAGGCGGTTCCCTCGATAGCCTTGCCGGGATCGGCGGCCAGCGATCCGCTCTCGATCAGCAACTGGGCCCGGCTGCGTAACTGGGTGTCGATGTCGTCGTATAGCGCCCGGGACACCACGGCGTAGACGGCCACCGCCATCAGCACCACCACCATCGCCACCATCGACATGGCCAGCAACATGACGCGCCACCGCAGCGACACCGAACTGGCCCTCGGCGGTGCCGGCGCAGGCGCCGGATTCGCTGACCACGGGCCGGGAGTCTGCATAGCCATCAGGGCGGTGTCTCGCGCAGCACGTAACCCACCCCGCGCACGGTGTGGATCAGCCGCGGCTCGCCTTCGGCCTCGGTTTTGCGGCGCAGGTAACCGACATAGACCTCAAGTGCGTTTCCCGAGGTCGGGAAGTCGAAACCCCATACTTCCTCGAGGATGCGGCTTCGGGTCAGGACCCGGCGCGGGTTGGCGATCAGCATCTCCAGCAGGGAGAACTCGGTGCGGGTCAGACTGATCGGCCGGTCGCCGCGGGTGACCTCGCGAGTCACCGGATCCAGTGACAGGTCCGAAAAGCTCATCGCCGCCGATTCGCTGCCCTCCTCCGGGTTGGTCCGGCGCAGCAGCGCCCGCATCCGTGCCAGCAACTCCTCCAATGCGAACGGCTTCGGCAGATAGTCGTCGGCCCCCGCATCCAGGCCCGCGACCCGTTCGGAAACTGAGTCGCGCGCGGTGAGAACCAGGATGGGGAGATCGTCACCGGTGCTGCGGAGCAGGCGGCACACCTCGAGGCCGTCCAGCCGCGGCATCATCACATCCAGCACCAGGGCGTCGGGACGGTGGCTGACGATCAGGTCGAGGGCTTCCCGACCGTCCTGGGCCAGCTCGACCGAGTACCCGTTGAAGGAAAGGGATCGTCGCAGGGATTCGCGCACCGCGCGATCGTCGTCAACGACAAGTATGCGCACTGGCACAGTCTCGACCCCATGTCTGAGAGTGAGCTGAGAGGCGCGCCGAGCAAGCGGTAACTTCGGCGCAAACTCAGCGCCGGTCGAGGTCGATCAGTCCGAGCCGGGCGGCCTTGAGCAGGCGCCGCGGAACCTTGTGCTGCTGACCTGCGACCGTGACGCCGACAAGTTCAGTACGAGTGGCCTTCCACTGCGCGCGCCGGCTACGGGTGTTCGCGCGCGACATCCTGCGCTTCGGCACAGCCATGATCGAGCTCTCCATCTATCGGGTGGTATCGGTGTCAGCACTGCCCGCGAGCCTGGACCTGCTCGGCGCTGGCAATTGCCGATCAGGATAGCCGGTGAGCTGGACGGGCTCCAAACTCCGCACTCCTTCGGGCCCCGAGATTCCTGGTTGCCCGCACCGCCCATCGGCTCAGGACTTGACTCGGTACCGCCGGTACGAAGTAACCTACCGGTTGGTTGGTTGGTCGACAGTTCGACGACGACGGGAGTGCCGGTGAAGTCATCGGGTGTGGACACCGCACGCACCCCGGTACGCATCGCAAACTGCTCTGGCTTTTATGGCGATCGTCTCTCGGCCATGCACGAGATGCTCACCGGTGGTGAGATCGACTACCTGACCGGCGATTACCTGGCGGAGCTGACGATGCTCATCCTGGGCCGCGATCGGATGAAGAACCCGGATACCGGCTATGCCAAGACCTTCCTGCGCCAACTCGAGGACTGCCTGGGCATCGCCAAGGACCGCGGTGTCCGCATCGTGACCAACGCCGGCGGCCTCAACCCCGCAGCACTGGCGGCCGCAGTCCGCGCGCTCGCCGACAGACTTGGCGTCGCGGTGTCCGTCGCCCACGTCGAAGGTGATGACGTGCTCGGCCGTGCCGAGGATTTCGGTTTCTCCGAGACGGTCTCCGGCGGTGGCACGCTTCTGACGGCCAATGCCTACCTGGGTGCCTGGGGCATCGTCGACTGCCTTGATTCCGGCGCCGACGTCGTGGTCACCGGGCGGGTCACCGATGCATCGGTGACCGTGGGACCCGCGGCGGCCCACTTCGGTTGGAGCCGCAACGACTACGCAATGATCGCGGGTGCGATAGCGGCCGGACATGTCATCGAATGCGGCACCCAGGCCACCGGCGGCAACTACCCGTTCTTCACTCGAGATTTTCCCAACCTGGCCGCCCTGACGCACCCCGGGTTTCCGATCGCCGAAATCCACGCCGACGGATCCTCGGTGATCACCAAACATCCCGGAACCGACGGCGCGGTCACCACCGATACGGTGACCGCGCAACTGCTCTACGAGATCACCGGCGCCCGATACGCCAACCCCGACGCGACCCTGCGGCTGGACTCGATCGATTTGACCGACGAGGGCCGGGACCGGGTGCGGATCAGTGGGGTCACCGGTGAGCCGCCCTCACCCACGCTGAAGGTGTCGCTGAACAGCATCGGCGGTTACCGCAACGAGATGACGTTCATCCTCACCGGGCTGGATATCGAGGCCAAGGCCGAATTGGTGCGCAGGCAGCTCGAGTCGAGCTTGACGGTCACGCCGGCGGAACTGGAATGGACGCTGGCGCGCACCGACCACCCCGACGCCGACACCGAGGAGGCCGCCAGCGCGTTGTTTCGGTGTGTGGCGCGGGACCCCGATCCCGACACGGTAGGCCGTCAGTTCTCTTCGGCCGCTGTCCAATTAGCGCTGGCGAGCTATCCCGGCTTCACCAGCACCACACCGCCGGGCAACGGTCAGGTGTACGGCGTCTTCACCCCCGCCTACATCCCCGCTGACCAGGTCCCCCATCAAGCGGTGCATCCCGACGGCACCCGCACTCCTATCCCGCCCGCCAATCAGACGCTGGAATTGGACTCGGTACCCACCGCCGATCTGCCAGCGGCGCTGCCGGCCGGCCCCACCCAGCGGTTGCCACTGGGCACCATCGCGGGAGCACGCAGCGGAGACAAGGGCGGCAGCGCCAACATCGGGGTATGGGTCCGTACCCCTACCCAGTGGCGTTGGCTCGCGCACACTCTGACCGTGGAGAAGTTGCGTGAACTGCTACCCGAAACCGCCGATCTCCCCGTCACCCGACATGTGCTCGACAATCTGCGCGCCGTCAACTTCGTGATCGATGGGATTCTCGGCAAGGGTGTGGCGTACCAGGCGAGGTTCGATCCGCAGGCCAAGGGGCTGGGCGAGTGGCTGCGCAGCCGCTACATCGACATACCGGAGGAACTCCTCTCGTGAACATCTGGACGACACCCGAACGGGACGCGTTACGAAAGACCGTGCGCGCCTTTGCCGAGCGCGACGTGTTACCCCACGTGCAGGAGTGGGAGCGCGCCGGTGAACTGCCGCGCGACCTACACCGTAAGGCCGCTGCGGCCGGACTTCTCGGTGCGGGATTCCCCGAGTCGGCTGGCGGCGAAGGCGGCGACGGGGCCGACGCGGTGATCATCTGCGAAGAGATGCACCACTGCGGGTCACCCGGCGGTGTGTTCGCCTCGCTGTTCACCTGCGGTATCGCCGTCCCCCACATGATCGCCTCCGGCGACGAGCGACTCATCGACACCTATGTGCGGCCGACCCTGCGCGGCGAGAAGATCGGAGCGCTGGCGATCACCGAGCCGGGTGGAGGTTCCGACGTCGGGCATCTGACGACACGCGCCGTTCGCGATGGCGATCATTTCATCCTCAACGGCGCCAAAACCTACATCACCTCGGGGGTGCGGGCCGACTACGTGGTGACCGCGGCGCGCACCGGGGCTGCCGGGGCGGGGGGCGTCTCGCTGATCGTGGTGGACAAGGGAACACCAGGATTTGAGGTCAGCCGCAAGCTGGACAAGATGGGGTGGCGGTCGTCGGACACCGCCGAGCTGTCCTATACGGACGTGCGGGTACCGGCCGTCAACCTGATCGGTACCGAGAACACCGGCTTCCTGCAGATCGCCGCCGCCTTCGTCGCCGAGCGCGTCGGGCTTGCCGCGCAGGCGTATTCGAGCGCGCAGCGCTGCCTCGATCTCACCGTCGACTGGTGCCGAAACCGGGAGACCTTCGGAAAACCTTTGATCGCGCGACAATCGGTGCAGAACACCCTGGCCGAGATGGCCCGACGCATCGATGTGGCCCGCGTCTACACCCGACACATCGTGGAGCGTCAACTTTCTGAAGGCGCACCGGGCGCCTCCAGCCTCATCACCGAGGTCTGCTTCGCCAAGAACACCGCCGTCGAGGCCGGCGAATGGGTGGCCAACCAGGCCGTACAGTTGTTCGGCGGCATGGGCTACATGGCCGAGTCCGAAGTCGAACGCCAGTACCGTGACATGCGGATCCTCGGCATCGGCGGCGGCACCACCGAGATCCTGACCGCGCTCGCCGCCAAGACGCTCGGCTACCAGTCATGACCCTGCGATCGGTTCTCGACACCCGCTCCCCCGGCTACACCGAAGCTGCCGAGGCGATGACGGCCAAGCTCGCCGAGTTGGAAGCCGAACATGCCAAGACGCTGGCGGGCGGCGGCGAGAAGTACGTGTCCCGTCACCACGCGCGCGGCAAAATGACCGCACGGGAGCGCGTCGAAGCCCTCCTGGACCCCGATTCGCCGTTCCTGGAACTCAGCCCGCTGGCTGCCTGGGGAACGAACTTCACCGTCGGCGCCAGCGTGGTGGTGGGCATCGGCGTGATCAGCGGCGTGGAATGCCTCGTAGTCGCCAACGATCCAACCGTCAAGGGCGGCACCAGCAACCCATGGACACTGCGGAAGATCCTGCGGGCCAATCAGATCGCGCGCGAGAATCGGCTACCGGTGATCTCCCTGGTGGAGTCCGGCGGTGCCGATCTGCCCACCCAGAAAGAGATCTTCATTCCCGGCGGGCAGATGTTCCGCGACCTCACCCGGCTCTCGGCGGCAGGTATCCCGACCGTCGCGTTGGTGTTCGGTAATTCCACCGCCGGTGGTGCGTACATACCCGGGATGTCCGATCACGTGGTGATGGTCAAGGAACGCTCGAAGGTGTTCCTGGCGGGACCTCCGCTGGTGAAGATGGCGACCGGCGAGGAATCCGACGACGAATCCCTCGGCGGCGCCGAGATGCACGCGCGGACTTCCGGTCTGGCCGACTACTTTGCCGTCGACGAGCTGGACGCCATTCGCATCGGACGTCGGATCGTGGCGCGGCTGAATTGGCACAAGCAAGGTCCACAGCCGGGCCCGGTGCGCGCACCACAGTTCGATGAGAACGAGCTGATCGGCATCGTCGGTTCAGATCTGCGTATCCCGTTCGACCCACGCGAGGTCATCGCCCGGGTCGTCGACGGTTCGGAGTTCGACGAATTCAAGCCCCTCTACGGCGGATCGCTGGTCACCGGCTGGGCCACGCTGCACGGCTACCCTCTGGGCATCCTGGCCAACGCCCGCGGGGTGCTGTTCAGCGAGGAGTCCCAGAAGGCCACCCAGTTCATCCAGCTGGCGAACCGCTCCAATACGCCACTGCTGTTCCTGCACAACACCACCGGCTACATGGTCGGTAAGGACTACGAAGAACGCGGGATGATCAAACACGGATCGATGATGATCAACGCCGTGTCGAATTCGACCGTGCCACACATCTCGCTGCTGATCGGCGCGTCCTACGGCGCGGGCCACTACGGAATGTGCGGACGGGCCTATGACCCCCGTTTTCTGTTCACGTGGCCGAGCGCCAAGTCCGCGGTAATGGGCGGCGCGCAGTTGGCCGGTGTGTTGTCGATCGTGAACCGTGCCGCCACCGAGGCTCGCGGACAGGTCGTCGACGAGGAGGCCGACTCGGCGATGCGGGCCGCAATCGAGGGGCAGATCGAGGCTGAATCACTGCCAATGGTGCTGTCCGGAATGCTGTATGACGACGGTGTCATCGACCCGCGTGACACCCGGACCGTCTTGGGAATGTGCTTGTCCGCCATCGCCAATGGCCCGATAGTGGGGACGTCGAACTTCGGCGTCTTCCGGATGTAAGCCCGATGAATACCGTCGCCGAAACTGAACTTGTGCGCGAGTTCGAGCCAGATTCTCGAACACAACCTCAGTCTCGGCGCAAGGAGAACCGATGATCACGCGAGTTCTGGTCGCCAACCGCGGCGAGATCGCCCGCCGGGTGTTCGCCACCTGCCGCCGCCTCGGCGTGGGTACCGTCGCCGTCTACACCGACCCTGATGCCGGGGCACCGCATGTCACCGAGGCCGACGTGCGGGTGCGGCTGCCCGGGACCAGGGGCTACCTGGATGCCGGAGCCGTCCTGGCCGCGGCCCGCGCATCGGGCGCCGACGCGGTGCACCCGGGGTACGGATTCCTCTCGGAGAACGCCGAATTCGCCGCAGCGGTGATCGCCGCCGGGCTGACCTGGATCGGTCCGCCGCCCGAGGCCGTGCGGGCAATGGGCTCCAAGATCGAATCGAAGAAGTTGATGGCCGCCGCGGGAGTCCCCGTCCTCGACGAGCTCCCGGCCGAATCGGTGACCGTCGCGCAACTGCCGGTCCTGATCAAGGCGTCCGCCGGCGGGGGTGGCCGCGGGATGCGGGTCGTCACCGACCTGGCCGACCTGTCTGCCGAGGTACAGGCCGCGCAACGCGAGGCCGCCTCGGCGTTCGGCGATCCGACGGTGTTCTGTGAGCGTTACCTGCCCACCGGGCACCACGTCGAGGTCCAGGTGATGGCCGACAGCCAGGGCACCGTGTGGGCCGTCGGCGAACGAGAGTGCTCGATCCAGCGACGGCATCAGAAGATCATCGAGGAAGCACCGTCACCGCTGGTGGACCGTGTCGAGGGCATGCGCGACAAGCTCTTCGAGGCGGCCCGGCTGGCGGCGACGGCGATCGGGTACACCGGTGCGGGCACGGTCGAGTTCCTGGCCGCCGATGACGGCGAGTTCTATTTCCTGGAAATGAACAC
>JAGQTR010000135.1 GCA_020438915.1 Mycobacterium sp. | reverse complement strand
ACCATCTCCAGCACGTCGGGCACCACCCGGTTGATCACGTCACCGCGTTTCCCGATCACCTCGAGCGCAAAGGCCACGTTCTCGAACACCGACTTCTGTTGCAGCAGGCGGAAATCCTGAAACACGCAACCCAAAACCTGACGCAACCCCGGTACGTGGCGCCCGGACAGCTTGTTGACATGAAACTTCGACACCCGGATGTCGCCGGAGGACGGTTGTTCCTCGGCCAGGAGCAACCGCATGAACGTGGACTTGCCCGACCCGGAGGGCCCGATGAGGAAGACGAACTCACCCTTGTCGATCTTGACCGAGACGTTGTCGAGCGCTGGACGTGCCGACGACTTGTACTGCTTTGACACGTGGTCGAGGGTGATCATCACGGCACGCCAGTGTAGCGGGAGGACATCGGATTACTCGCGCATGACCTCGCCAGTCACCGCGGCGGCACGGTAGCCGGTGCTACCGGCCCCGCCGGAGTGGTGGCGGTGGCCGCCCCCGGTGAGGTCTGCGGGCCCGCCGGTGTTGACCCGTCGGGGCCGGGCTCGGTCGTCGTCGGACTGCTCGGCGTGGGCCCGAACGGGCCGGTCGGACTGGTCGGGGTCGTCGTCTCGCCCGGGGAGGTCGTCGTCTCGCCCGGGGAGGTCGTCGTCGTCTCGGTTGGCGTGGTCGTGGTCGTGGTTGTGGTGGTGTCGGGTTCCCTGGTCCGCACATTCGTCCGCGGCACCCAGGTGTATTGCGGGTCAGGCACGAAGCCCGGAGGCACGACAGCGGTCTCGGGCGCGGGCGCCGGGGTCGGTGGCTGGTATGCCTGGTGCAGCCAGGACAGTGCGACGAACGCAAGCACCAATGCGACGGTGGAAGTGCGCAACCGCCCTCCCGGGAGGTACTTCGGCCACCCGCGGTCCGGTCGTTTCCACTTCCTAATCCAGTTCATCATTTCTTTTCGTTCCCGCCATGGCTGGCCTTTGCGGCGTCGTCGGTCGTCGCGGAAGGCACGATGGCACCGACGGCGGGACCGCTACCGGCGGTCGTATCGATCCCCGAGGTGGCCAACGCGGCGACAATCCTGATCCGCAGTCGACGGCCCACCTCGAACTGCTTGCCCGGTAGCGTTCGTGCCACGATCCGCACGTTGACCGTGTCCACCTCGATGCTCTCGACGCCCATCAGTGCGGGCTCGTCGAGCAGCAACTTCTTAAGGCTCGTGTCCTCCCAGGCCTTTCTGCACACTTCATGGAGAAGATCATTGACGCGGTTGAGGTCAGCGCTGACCGACACCGGGATGTCGATGACCGCGCGCGCCCAGTCCTTCGACATGTTCAACGACCGCACGATGTTGCCGTTCGGAACGGTGAACACCTCACCCTCGGCGGTGCGCAACTTGGTCACTCGCAGTGTCACATCTTCGACGGTGCCCTCGGCCGCTTCCGGCGCACCGAGCATGTTCAGCTGCACCAGGTCACCGAAACCATATTGCTTCTCGGTGATGATGAAGAACCCCGCCAGCAGATCCTGGACCAGTTTCTGGGCACCGAAGCCCAGCGCGGCACCCAGCACCGCGGCCGGCGCCACCAGCGAGCCAATCGGAATCGCCAGGACGTCGGTGATCTGGGTGGCGACCAGGACGAAGAGCAGCGCAATCGACACCCACGAGATGACCGAGGCGACTGCCTGACGGTGCTTTGCGCTCTCGGTTCGGACGAGCTGGTCGCTCTCCTGATACTCGGCGTCGATGCGGCGCGTGATCTTGCGCGCACTCCAGCTGATGAACCGTGCCGCAAGCACCCCGAACAGCAGCAGCAGAGCGATCTCCAGCCCGCTGGAGCGGATCCAGAGGCCGATCTCGCCCTGCCAGAAGTCGTGCCAGCGGACAGCCCAGTCGAGGGCGAGGTAGGTGTTAGTCGTCATCTTTTCTGTTGCGCCACCGAATGCCGGCCTCCAGGAAACCGTCAATGTCGCCATCCAGCACCGCTGCTGGGTTGCCGACCTCGTACTCGGTGCGCAGATCCTTCACCATCTGGTAGGGGTGCAACACGTAGGAACGCATCTGATTGCCCCAGGAGCTGCCGCCGTCGCCCTTCAGGGCGTCCATCTCGGCGCGTTCCTCTAAGCGCTTGCGTTCCAGCAATTTTGCCTGAAGGACGCGCATTGCCGAAACCTTGTTCTGCAACTGCGACTTTTCGTTCTGGCAGGTCACCACGATACCGGTCGGGACGTGGGTGAGTCGAACCGCCGAGTCCGTGGTGTTCACCGACTGACCACCGGGACCGCTGGACCGGTAGACGTCGACACGAACGTCCCCGTCGGGGATGTCGATGTGGTCGGTGGTCTCCGTCACCGGGAGTACCTCGACTTCGGCGAACGACGTCTGACGCCGACCTTGGTTGTCGAACGGGCTGATCCGGACCAGTCGGTGGGTTCCCTGTTCGACCGAGAGGGTGCCGTAGGCGAAGGGGGCGTGCACGGCGAAGGTGGCGCTCTTGATGCCGGCCTCCTCGGCGTAGGAGGTATCGAATACCTCGACCGGATATTTGTGCTGTTCAGCCCAGCGGATGTACATCCGCATCAGCATCTCGGCCCAGTCGGCGGCGTCCACTCCACCCGCCCCGGAACGGATGTTGACCAGCGCCTCACGCTCGTCGTACTCACCCGACAGCAGGGTGCGGACCTCCATCGCCTCGATGTCCTCGCGCAGCTGCTTGAGCTCGGCGTCGGCCTCGGCGAAGGCTTCCGAGGCTGCCGAAGACTCCGCCCCACCCTCTTCGGCGGCCAGTTCGTAGAGCACCGGCAGGTCTTCGAGGCGCCCGCGCAACTCCTCGACGCGCCGCAACTCGCCCTGGGTGTGCGACAACTCACTGGTGACCTTCTGTGCCCGCGACTGGTCGTCCCACAGATTCGGGTCGGAAGCCTCCTGCTCGAGCTTTTCGATGCGGCCGCGAAGGCCCTCGACATCAAGCACACGCTCCACCGTGGTGAGCGTGGAGTCGAGGGCGGCGATATCGGCCTGACGGTCAGCATCCACGGAAGTTCAGGGTACTCACCTCGCCGCCGGCCGCGGGTTTCGCTGCCGTCGAGCGCCACCGGCGCGGTCGCTGCCGTCGTGCGAAACACCCACCCGATTTCTGCGTGACCGACATCGATAGCGTTGAACTTCGTTCTAGCATCGGGTGCAAACCCCGTCCGGCCGCGTCGCGACAGCCCTTGCGCGCGACCGGCCAGCAACAGAAGGCAGCGCTAATGCCCCCACTACGGCCGTACTACGTGGCCATCGTCGGCTCCGGACCTTCGGGTTACTTCGCCGCCGCTTCCCTGCTCAAATTCGCCGCCACCGACGATCGCGACGTCTGTGTCGACATGCTCGAGATGCTCCCGACCCCGTGGGGTCTGGTGCGTTCGGGGGTGGCTCCGGACCATCCGAAGATCAAGTCGATCAGCGCCCAGTTCGAAAAGGCGGCGTCGGACCCGCGGTTTCGGTTCTTCGGCAACATCGTGGTCGGAGACCACGTCCAACCAGCCGAACTGGCCGAGCGCTACGACGCCGTCGTCTACGCCACCGGCGCACAGTCCGATCGGTCGTTGGGTATCCCCGGCGAGGATCTGCCCGGCAGCGTGTCCGCAGTCGACTTCGTCGGCTGGTACAACGCGCACCCCAACTTCAAGGACATGGTGCCCGATCTTTCGAGCGGTCGCGCGGTCGTCATCGGCAACGGCAACGTCGCGCTGGACGTCGCGCGCATGCTCGTCAGCGATCCGGACGCGCTGGCCACGACCGACATCGCCGACCACGCGCTGACGTCGCTGCAGGCCCGCGGGGTGGAGGAAGTTCTCGTCATCGGCAGACGGGGACCTTTGCAGGCGCCGTTCACGACGCTGGAGTTGCGTGAGCTCGGGATGCTGGACAGCCTGGGTGATGTCGACGTCATCGTCGATCCCGCTGACCTCGCCGACATCACCGACGACGATCTCGAGGCGGCGAGCAAGACGGTGCGCAACAACATCAAGGTGCTGCGCGGGTACGCCGAACGCACGCCGAGCGGCGCCAAACGTCGCATTGTGTTTCGCTTCCGCACGTCGCCGATCGAGATCAAAGCCGGTGACGGACAGGACGCAAAGGTGGCGTCGATCGTGCTGGGCCGCAACGAACTCATCACCGACGACGACGGATGGGTCAGCGCGAAGGACACCGGCGAGCGCGAGGAGGTGCCGGCCCACCTGGTGGTCCGGGCCGTCGGCTACCGAGGCTTGCCTACGCCGGGGTTGCCGTTCGACGAGCGTGCCGCCACCATCCCGCATGTCGACGGCCGGGTGGCGGGTAGCCGCAACGAGTACGTGGTCGGCTGGATCAAGCGAGGTCCTACCGGAGTGATCGGCAGCAACAAAAGCGACTCCCAGGACACGGTCAACACGCTGTTGGCGGACTTGAGCGCCGCCGAGTTGGCTGATTTCGATGACGATCACGCCGACCAGCTGGCGCAGTGGATCTTCGAGCGACAGCCAAAGGTGGTGACCGACGACCATTGGAAGCTGATCGACGAGCACGAGCGCGCGAGGGGTGAGGAAACCGGTCGGCCGCGGGTGAAGCTGACCAGTGTCGACGAACTGCTGCGAATCTGCCACGGCTGACGACGAAGCGGGCGAGGC
>JAGQTR010000134.1 GCA_020438915.1 Mycobacterium sp. | reverse complement strand
TAGGGCCGGCGCGTGTAGGGCTTCTGCTCGACCGAGGCCACCTGCAATTGGGCGCCGCGCAGGCCGGCGGCCAACTCGCCCGCCGCCGATTCGTCGAGGACGAGCACCTCGTCGGGCTTCTTGACCGCCCCGAGGGAGTCGAAATCCCGGCCGGAGGCCACCCGAAGCCCGTCGACGGTGTTCAGCTTGGCGGTGAACGTGGGCGGAGACGCGGCGGGGTCTGAAACGCTCGCGTCGAGTTCAGCGGTCACATCCCAGTAGCCTGCGCTGCGGAATGCCATCCGTTCGCGTTCCCGCTGGACGATGATGCGGGTCGCCACCGACTGCACCCGGCCGGCCGACAACTTCGGCGCGACCTTCTTCCACAGCACCGGGCTGACCTCGTAGCCGTAGAGCCGATCGAGGATGCGCCGGGTCTCCTGGGCGTCTACCAGGTCGTTGTCCAGGTCGCGCGGATCCTGCGCGGCAGCGCGGATCGCCTGCTCGGTGATCTCGTGGAACACCATCCTCTTGACCGGAATCCGCGGCTTCAAAGTCTCGAGCAGGTGCCAGGCGATCGCTTCGCCCTCGCGGTCACCGTCAGTGGCCAGGTACAACTCGTCGACGTTCTTGAGCAGGTTCTTCAGCTCGGAAACGGTGCTCTTCTTATCGGGGCTGATGATGTACAGCGGTTCGAAGTCGGCATCCACATTGACCCCGAGGCGCGCCCACGACTCCGACTTGTACTTGGCGGGGACGTCGGCGGCGGCCCGGGGCAGGTCACGAATATGCCCGCGAGATGATTCGACGATGTAGTTCGATCCCAAATATCCCGCGATTTTGCGTGCCTTCGTCGGCGACTCGACAATCACGAGTCGCCGGACGCGGTTCTCGTCAGCCACCTTCGTCTAGCTCCACTTCTTCAGCTGCCCAATCGGCGCGCACCCACTTTGTGCGGCCCGCTTCGGCAACTGACAATTTCGCACCCCGGGCGTGCCGACGCAAACCGGCCCCCAAGCCCGCAGCGCCGATGAGCCCCCTACACCCGTGGCCACTGCGCCAACGCCTCAGCGCCATCGGGTGGTTCCCCCACGTTCTCTACCAGGCGCGATAGTCGCCGTCGACCGCTGATTCGCAACGCCGGACGAGTCCCGCGAGTGCCGATGAGCGTCGGGGCGATTCCGACCCTCATCATCGCCGATGCGAGCGGCGAATGGGTGTCGGGCGCGTGTGGGTCCAACCCGAGCAGGTAGCGGTCAGAATCGGGAGTACCGGAGGCCAATGTCCATGCCCGCAACTCCCGAGCCCCGGGCAGCCACTGCGGCGGCACGGTCTTGACCGCCCCCCTGGTCCACTCCCGGGCGATATCGACCAGGCGGGCATCCATCGCGGTGCGCACCAACGGGGTGTCCTCGTCGGTGCGGGCGATCTCGGCCTGCAATCCGGCCTCGGCGATCATCTCGGCCAGGGCTTCGGCGCGCCACACCCGGTCCACCACGACCGACAACCGAGCAGTCCGCACCTGCGCGCCGCCGACCAGGGAGACCTGTCCCTGCGCAGCCAGCATTCCCGTCAGGTCGGCGACGGCCGGCGGCACCGACTCAGCCGAGAAGAAGGACAACTGGCTCACAGCAGTGACATTAAGCCAGCCCGCCCACCCGGCGGTGATGCCGGGCCGCGGGGCCCCGGACACTTCCTACAGAGTCCAGGGCGCTTCCTGCAGAACAGAGAACACCCCCGCGCCTTCCGTGCCGGACGACGGGGGGTGGTCAAGACGTCTCTGTTAGGCCCGCTTCTGCTCAGACGGCACGAACGCCGGTGGCCTGCGGCCCCTTGGGGCTCTGGCCGACCTCGAACTCGACCTTCTGGTTCTCTTCCAGGGTGCGGAAGCCGCTACCCTGAATCTCCGTGTAGTGGACAAACACATCGGCAGAGCCGTCCTCGGGGGCGATAAAGCCGAAGCCCTTCTCCGCGTTGAACCACTTCACAGTTCCCTGTGGCATCTCTCGTACTTTCCTTCTCTTTACCGGGAGCGGTCCACCGACTTCCGGTGTACCGGGCCCGTTCCGACCGCAATCCTTCGTGGAGTGCTCGGAACTCGACCCGACGTACAACCCTCGCAGGAACCGCGACCGCAACGACGATCCTGCGAGTGCAAAATACACGAACACAGAAGCTGCGACCGCCGTTAGTCAACCATGTTCGGGGCTGTGGCGACAGCTTCGGAGAAATCACGTAGTGAACAATTCGGCTGCGACGGCGTTGTAAGGCATTCAGGCGCTGTCGGGAAGGGGCCGAGGTGACACATCCGGGGTCCGGTTTCGGTCGTGAGTTGCTGGCCGGCGCGCTCGAGGGCACCGCCGCCGGCGAGCATCCCCTCCGCCACATCGCACACCTGCCGCCGCGACCGGCCCGGACACGGCACTGGCCACACTGGGCGGACCCCGCTGTGGTGCGGACCTTCGGCGATCGCGGCATCGAGGCACCCTGGTCGCATCAACTGGCGGCGGCCAACCTCGCTCACGAGGGACGCCACGTCGTACTCAGCACCGGTACCGCATCGGGAAAATCGCTGGCATACCAGCTGCCGATACTGACGGCGCTGAAAACGCATCCGCGGTCGCGAGCCCTCTACCTGGCGCCGACCAAGGCGCTCGGACATGACCAGTTGCGCTCGGCTATGTCGCTGACCAGCACCGTGGCCGGACTCACCGACGTCGCTCCGGCCCCCTACGACGGTGACAGTCCGGCGCAGGTGCGGCGCTTCGCGCGGGAACAATCCCGATGGATCTTCTCCAATCCGGACATGATCCATCTGTCGATGCTGCGCAACCACGCCCGATGGGCGGTCTTCCTGCGGAATCTCCGATACCTCGTGATAGACGAATGCCACTACTACCGAGGGGTTTTCGGGTCCAACGTCGCGATGGTCCTGCGCCGCCTGCTGCGGCTGTGCAGCCGGTACTCGGCGACCGGCCCGCCGGGTTCACAAGGTTGCGGACCCACGGTGATCTTCACCAGCGCAACCACCGCGCAGCCGGCGATCACCGCGTCGGAGTTGATAGGTCACACCGTCGTGGAGGTGACCGACGACGGCTCACCGCAGGGGGAGCGCACCGTCGCGCTGTGGGAACCGGCCCTCATCGAGGACCTCGTCGGGGAGAACGGCGCCCCGGTGCGACGATCGGCCGGCGCCGAGGCCGCGCGGGTGATGGCCGATCTAGTCGCCGAGGGCGCCCGGATGCTCACCTTCGTGCGATCCCGCCGCGGCGCTGAACTCACCGCGTTGGCCGCCAAGGCTCGACTGGCCGATACGGCACCGCACCTGACAGAGCAGGTTGCCTCCTACCGCGCCGGTTATCTCGCCGAGGACCGGCGCCTGCTCGAACGCGCATTGGCCGACGGCGACCTGCGGGGTGTGGCAACAACCAACGCCCTGGAGCTGGGGGTGGACATCGCCGGTCTTGATGCCGTGGTCATGGCCGGTTTTCCCGGCACTGTCGCGTCGTTCTGGCAGCAGGCGGGCCGCGCCGGCCGACGCGGGCAGGGCGCGCTGATCGTGCTGATCGCCCGTGACGATCCGTTGGACACCTACCTGGTCAACCACCCCGCCGCGCTGCTCGACACACCGATCGAGCGCGTCGTCCTCGATCCTGCCAACCCGCATGTGCTTGGACCGCAGCTTGTGTGTGCCGCCACCGAGCTTGCGTTGACCGAAGCCGAGGTGCGCAGGTGGGACGCCGAAGCGGTGGCGGAAGCCTTGGTCGACGACGGGCTACTTCGCCGACGGTCGGGTGGCTACTTCCCCACCCCCGGAGTCGACCCACATCCCGGAGTGGACATCCGGGGCTCGGCCGGCGGGCAGATCGCGATCCTGGAAACTGACACGGGCCGGATGGTGGGCAGTGCGGGGGCAGCGCAGGCGCCCGCGTCGGTCCACCCCGGGGCGGTATATCTACACCAGGGCGACAGCTACGTCGTCGATTCGCTCGACTTCTCCGGCGGCATCGCCTTCGTCCACACCGAGGATCCCGGTTACACGACCTTCGCCAGGGAGCTGACCGATATCGAGGTGACCGGCGCGGGCGAACGTCGTCACCACGGATCGGTCACCGTTGGCCTGGTGCCGGTGTCGGTCCGCAACACCGTGACCGGCTACCTACGCCGCCGCCTGAACGGCGAGGTGATCGACTTCGTCGAACTCGAGATGCCGACCCGCACCCTTGAGACGACGGCTGCGATGTGCACGATCACGCCGGAAGCACTGCGCGACAGCGGGATCGATCCGCTACGGGTAGCGGGATCGCTGCATGCAGCCGAACACGCCGCGATCGGATTGCTGCCGTTGCTGGCCAGCTGCGATCGCGGTGACATCGGGGGGGTTTCCACCGTGCTCGGCCCGGTCGACGGTCTGCCGTCGATATTCGTCTACGACGGCTATCCGGGCGGTGCCGGCTTCGCCGCGCGCGGATTCCGCACGATGTCCACCTGGTGGGAGGCCACCGCCGCAGCAATCGAGGCCTGCGAGTGTCCGACGGGCTGTCCGTCGTGCGTGCAGTCCCCGAAGTGCGGAAACGGCAACGACCCCCTGGACAAAGCGGGTGCGATCCGGGTGTTACGGCTGGTCGTCGCCGTACTTGCGGCCCAGAACCAGTGAATCCAGAGGCGATCGACCCCTCGCCGATCGCCTCTGGACGGTCCTGGTGGATAGGTGGGAAGCAAGCCCGGCTGAACGTCGCGGCAAACTGATACCACGCGACGAACAACCCGCACCACGAGATCCGTTGTAGGACCTCGCCCACCTGGCCGGTGAGCAAATTACCCTGCGCAACTAGTGGTTTGCAACACAGACTCGGTAGATTCGCCGGTACGCGAGCGTACTCAGCAGCGCAGCGGATGCCGATACCGTGGCAACTTCGATATCAAGACCGCGGATACCCCTCGGTAAGCTGACCACCATGACCCAGGACTGGACGCTCGTGGAAACACTGGGCAACGAGCCAGCCGTCGTCGCAGAGGGTGCCCACACCAAGAACCTGGTGCCGATCAGCACGTTCCTGCGGCGAGACCCGCATTTGATGGCCATCCAGAGTGCCATCGGGGAGACCGTCCGCGCCGGCAACGGCCTGACCAGCCTCACCCCCAAGAACGACCGGGTGATCCGGACCGAGGTCGTCCAAATGTCGGACGGCCGGATCCACGGAGTGCAGATCTGGGTCGGGACCCCCGAGGAGGAGCCGCCACCGCCACCTGCCGTCGGTCCGTTGATCTGGGATCTTTCCCAACGAACCGCCACCGACACCCCCGAGTCGCTGCGCATCGCCGGGTGGGATCCAGACCAGGAGGTGACCTCTGGACGGGTGTTCGCCGAGGATCTTCCCAGGCGCGACCTCAACCCCCGCGAAGCGGAGATCATCGGCATGGTGATCAATCCCGAAGAGGGCCAGACTATCTGCGATACCTGGGACGTCACCGACTACCGGGGCGAGCGCATCACGGTCGGATTCGTCGCCCGATCGATGTCAGAGGAACAAGATGACGGCGGTGAGCGGCTCATCTGCCGGGCGATGAACTGGCGCAGCGTGCAGGACGGGCCGAGCATCCAGGAGGACATCCTCAGTCAACGCCTGCTGGACAGCCCAGCCGAGCCCGGTGTGCATCGGGCGCTGGTCGACCCCAGGCATTGGAGTCTGTTGAAGTGGCTCGACGACCCCGCCCCGTTCTTTGATTGGAGGGCCGGGGTGGTCGGTGACCGGGCACATCCAGACGATCAGGCCACACTGGCCGCAATGGACGCCGAGTTCGACACCGGGGTCACCGCAGGTGTCCTGCGGATGGCGGCCCACCAGGGCGGATGGACACCGGTTCACGTCACGGTGCACCGCGTGGAACTCGACGCGGGGGTGTACGCCGGCATGGCGGCGTTTCGGGTACCGACGCAGGAGGAACTCGACGCTGCGCGGCTCGAGGATCCAGAGCCGACCGGCAGCAAACGGAAAGCACGCTCGCGCAAGGAGAAAACCACCCGGGACTAGCCTGTGAGGCGAGTCTGGCTAGTCGCCGGAATCTTGCGGTCCCGCCCTGGCTGCGGCCCGGGCCGGTCCCATCCACCCGAACCGGGACCGACCCAATGTGCTCGAAACCTCCACCGTGACTACG
>JAGQTR010000133.1 GCA_020438915.1 Mycobacterium sp. | reverse complement strand
GCGCGCCGACGGTGAGGTGGCCGGAGTGCAGGGGGTAGCGCAGCAGGTCACTCATGGACTCCAGACTAGAACCTGTTCCAATTCCAGTCAGTCGGTCCCCGGGGAACCGTTCTGGATCGCGCGAAATCGGACAGCGGCGACGCGCGGCGTGGCACGCTCTTGACCATGGCCGATCTGCCCGAACCCCGTTTTCTCGACGAACGCCTCGCCCACTGGGCGCGCGCCACGCCCGATGCCGAAGCTATCGACTACCTGGAGCGGTCTTGGACCTGGGCGCAATGGGACGACCGAGTACGTCGACTCGCGGGCGCACTCAAAGAGCGGGGGGTCCAGCGCGGCGACGTGGTGGCGTTCCTGGATAAGAATCATCCGGCGTGCATCGAGACGACGTTCGCCGCGGCGNNGCGACCGCGATCATCAACTTCCGGCTGGCCGCCGACGAACTCGACTACGTCCTCAACGACTCGGACGCCAAGGTGCTGATCGTCGGCAAGGAATTCCAGCCGGCTATCGACAAGATCCGCGACAAACTGGTCAACATCGAGCACGTCATCACCGTCACACCCGAGGGTGACGACGAGTACGAGGCGATGTTGGAATCGGCGGCTCCGGCCGAACGCGGCGACGACGTCGACCCCGATGACGTCGCCATCATCATGTACTCCTCGGGCACCACCGGACGGCCCAAGGGGGTGGAGCTCACCCAGGCCAACCTCATCGCCCACACCATCAACGCCCACGAGGGCTTCGAGTTCGATGAGGGCGACAAGAACATGGTTTCCATGCCGCTGTTCCACGTCGGCGGATCGTCGTATGCGCAGTTCGGCATCCACGACGGCGTCCCGAGCGTGATGACCCGCGACGTCGACGGCGCCGCGCTGGCCGGGGCGATCTTCAAAGGCGCCAACCGGACCTTCCTGGTACCCGCGGTGCTGGCCAAGGTGCTGGAGTCCGGCGAAGACGCGGTCAAGCTGTTCAGTGTCTTGAAGACCTACGGCTACGGTGCTTCGCCGATGCCGTTACCGCTGTTGCGCGCCGCCCTGAAGGCGTGGCCGAACACCGATTTCATCCAGGCCTACGGGCTGACCGAGTTGTGCGGGGTGATCAGCCATCTGATGCCCGACGCACACCGCGCCCAGGACCACCCGGAGCGATTGACCAGCGCGGGCACCTTGGTGCCCAATGCCGAGGTGCGCGTCGTGGACCCCGACACCCTCGACGAGGTCCCCACCGGGGAGCAGGGTGAATTGTGGTTCCGCTCACCGCAATTGATGAAGGGCTACCACAACAAGCCCGAGGCGACCGCCGAGTGCATCACCGAGGACGGCTGGTTCCGCACCGGCGACATCGGCCGTGTCGACGACGGCGGCTACATCTTCGTCGAGGACCGACTCAAGGACATGATCATCTCCGGTGGTGAGAACATCTACTCCATCGAAGTCGAGCGGGTTCTGGCCGAGCATGAGGCGGTAGTGGAGGTCGCGGTCATCGGTGTGCCTGACGACAAGTGGGGTGAGGTCGTCAAAGCCGTCGTCGTGCTCGAGGGGGACGACGGTGAGGTCGACGAGGCCGACCTGATCGCATTCACGCGGGAACGCCTTGCTGCCTACAAATGTCCCAAAACCATTGACATCACCGATGAGCTTCCGCGCAATCCCACCGGCAAGGTGCTGAAAAAGGAACTGCGCAAACCGCATTGGGAAGGCCGCGACCGCGCCGTCTAGAGCTCAGATAGCCAGCGCAATCTCGTTGCGCCGCCGGAAGGGCAGTGTCCACGGCGGATCGTAGAACCAGGCGACAGCCTGACCGGTCGGTTCGATACCGTTGTCACGCAACGTTTCCACCAACCGATCGGTGCTCGCCGCGACGGCATCGGGTCCGCGGTCGCCGCTGAACCGCAACACCGCCACGGTCTCCGAGGGCACCGGCACCAACCGGACTTCGTCGTCGTCGGGGGCGGGCAACGTTTCCATCGACCACTTGGACGGCATGTAGAAGCGGACCGTCCACCCCTCGTCGTCGCTGCCGGTCTGCGAGACGGGCGCCGTCATTGCGATGTCCACACGCCCTGACGGTTGCTGGACCACCGGCGCCGTCATCGCGATCTGCGCCTCGCGGTGGTTGCCGCCGAAGATGTAGCCGGCCAGCCGGCGAAAGCCGGTGTTGAGTGCGCGTTGTTTGTCCCCGTCGACGGTGGTCTCGGCGGCGATGCGCGGACCGTACCGGCGGATCTCGACGTCTGCGGTCAGTGGTCGCCGGATGTGGTGGGGTTCCTCGACGGTGCGGACGCCGACCACCGACAGTGCTGATTCGGCTACCTGGCCTGCAATTTTGACGATGCGATTGAGCACAACTCTCCCTTCGTCATCGGCGCGGCGGCCCGCGCCGAACCGTGCACGGTCGTTGTCAGGTATTCGTCGCTGCGGCACGCGCAGATGGGTCGGTTCGCCAAATCATGACGATCCGGCTGGGTCAGTACCAGGGGGAGCGCTCGGTTCACTGCACCTGCGCGTTCCACCGGGTGATCAGCCGGCGTCGATGCTGCGCCTCGGCATCGCTGACGCTGGCCGGACCGGCCAACGACGCCGCCATCGCGTCGATCGCCTCGGCGTGGCGTCCGTCACGGGCCAGCAACTCGGCGCGCACGGCGTGCCAGCGGTGGTCGGGTGCAATTTCGTCCAGCAGCGCCAAACCCGCGGCCACTCCCGAGTGCTCAGCGACCGCGACGGCTCTGCCGAGACGGGCCGCTGAATTGGGGTGCACCTGGATCAACAGGTCGTAGAGGCGCACGATCTCGGCCCAGTCGGTCTCCCGGTAGGACGGTGCGGTGTCGTGGATCGCGGCGATGGCGGCCTGTAATTGGTAGGGATCGGCAATGCCTTCGCAGCGCCGCAGCGAGGCGTCCAGCAGTCGGCGCCCTTCGTCGATCTCCGCGGCGTTCCATGCGGCGCGATTCTGCTCGGCCAGTACGATCGGATTCCCGTCGGCGTCGGTGCGGGCGTCGCGACGGGCCTCGGTGAGCAGCAGCAGCGACAGCACCGACATCGGGGCCACCTCATCGGGCATCAGCGTGCAGACCAGTCGCGCCAGCCGGACACCTTCCCGGCACCCGTCGACGTCGCTGAGTTGCCGGCCTCCGGTCGCGGTGTGTGCACTGGTGTAAAGCGTGTACACCACGGCACAGACCGCCGAAAGGCGTTCTGGCAGATCGGTGGTCGCCGGTACCCGGTAGGGGATACCGGCGCGCGCAATCTTGGCGCGGGTACGCGTTAGCCGTTTGGCCACCGCGGACTCGGTGCTGAGCAGCACCGCGGCGATCTGCGTCGTCGACAGACCGCACAGCACCCGCAGGGCCAACGTGACTTGCGCCTCCAGCGACAGCGCGGGATGGGCGCAGGTGAAGATCAAGCGCAGCAGGTCGTCGTTGATGACATCCTCGGGCGGATCGTCGTCGAGGTGCAGTTCCACGGCGGCACGCTCTTTTTCAAATCTGGCGCCTTCGCGGCGCAGCGAGTCGATGGCTGCGCGCCGCGCGGTCACGGTCAGCCAGGCGCGTGGCGAGGAGGGAACGCCGGTGACCGGCCACTGGCGCAGCGCGCGGATCGCGGCCTCCTGCACCGCGTCCTCGG
>JAGQTR010000132.1 GCA_020438915.1 Mycobacterium sp. | reverse complement strand
ACCGAGAAGTTCGCCAGCGAGGTGCTCGGCAAGCAGGTGGTTCGGTGCACCGACAGATCTGGTTTTGTGGTCAACGCGCTGCTGGTGCCTTACCTGTTGTCGGCGATCAGAATGGCCGAGGCGGGCGTGGCCACGGTCGAAGACATCGACACCGCCGTGGTTGCCGGGCTGTCCCACCCGATGGGACCGCTGCGGCTCTCCGACCTGATCGGTCTCGACACGCTGAAGTTGATTGCCGACAAGATGTTCGACGAGTTCAAAGAACCGCTCTATGGTCCGCCGCCGCTGCTTCAGCGGATGGTGGAGGCCGGACAACTCGGTAAGAAGTCGGGACAGGGTTTCTACTCCTACTGAGCGCGTCGTGCTGAACTCCATCGGCGCTGGCCAGAGTGTCACTTTGGAATCACCCGGAGTGTTGGTTAGCCTTTTGTGACCAAAGTATTACGTGCCGGTTCAGCTCGCAGCCGGGTAGCGGGGCATCCAGTGCCCATCGCCACCGACCGCGACCCACGTCGGCCAATGACAATTGGCAAGGGGTTGTGCATGTCGAGTGCTACGCCGGAACTTTCACCTTTCTACGAGGAATCGCAGTCGATCTACGACGTGTCCAACGAGTTCTTCGCGTTATTCCTGGGACCGACGATGGGCTACACCTGTTCGTATTTCGAACGCGAGGACATGACCCTCGATGAGGCGCAGACCGCGAAGTTCGATCTGGCCCTGGGCAAACTGAACCTCGAGCCGGGTATGACACTGCTCGACATCGGATGCGGGTGGGGTGGCGCACTGCGCCGCGCCGTCGAGAAATACGATGTCAATGTCATCGGAATAACCCTGAGCCGCAACCAGTTCGAGTACAGCAAAGCCATGCTGGGAAACCTGCCGACCAGTCGCTCGGCAGAGGTGCGACTACAGGGCTGGGAAGAGTTCGATGAGCCTGTCGACCGGATCGTGTCAATCGGCGCATTCGAGGCTTTCAAGGCCGAACGCTATCCGCTGTTCTTCGAGCGCGCCTACCAGGTTCTACCCGCGGACGGCCGCATGCTGCTGCACACGATCCTGGCCCATAACCAGAAGTTCTTCCGCGACAACGGGATCAAGCTCACGATCAGCGATCTGAAGTTCATGCGGTTCATCGGTACCGACATCTTCCCCGGTGGGCAGTTGCCCGCCATCGAAGATATCGAGCTGCTGGCAGCCAACAGCGGATTCACGCTGCAGCGCTCGCACCTGCTCCAGTCGCACTATGCCCGCACTCTCGACATGTGGGCAGCAAACCTCGAAGTGAATAAGGCGGCGGCGATCGAGACCACTTCGTCCGAGGTCTACGACCGATACCTGCACTATCTGACTGGTTGCGCGGACTTCTTCCATCGCGGCATTACCAACGTCGGCCAGTTCACCCTCGTCAAGGACTGACTCGGGCAGCCCTGCGTCAGGTGGACGCCAACCGCTTCTTCTCGGCGGCCACGTCGAAATCCGGTGGTGGCCAGGACATGTTGAGGCTCTTCATCGCCTCGATGAGCAGTTCGGTGATGGCCAGACGGCTGTACCACTTCCGGTCACACGGCACGATGTGCCAGGGTGCGTAGTCCGTTGACGTTCGATCCAGCATCGCCTGGTAGGCATGGAGGTAAAGCGGCCATTTCAGCCGCTCGTCGACATCGCCGGGGTTGTACTTCCAGTACTTGTCCGGGCGCTCGAGCCGCTCGGCCAGGCGCTTCTTCTGTTCGTCGAGCGAGACGAACATCGCCACCTTCACCAGCGTCGTGCCGTCGTCGACCAATTGTCGCTCGAATGCGTTGATTTCGTCGTAACGCGGCTCCCACACCTGCGGTGGCACCAAATTGTGCACCCGTACGATCAGGACATCCTCGTAGTGGGAGCGGTCGAAGACGCCGATATGTCCAGCGGTGGGCAACGCCTTGCGGATCCGCCATAGATAGTGGTGGCTCAGTTCCTCGGCCGTCGGTTTGCCAAAGCTCGTGTACTCGATACCCTGCGGATTGGCACTTCCCACCACGTGTTTGACGATTCCGCCTTTACCCGCGGTGTCCATGCCCTGCAGCACCAACAGCACCGATCTGGTGTCTCCGGAACGGCTGTTGGCGTAGAGCATCTCCTGCAACTCTGCGAAACGCACATTGCGTTCCTCCTGCAGCGTCGGCGCGTCGGCCTTCTTGCCGCGGAACCCGGGCGTGGCGCCGGCGTCGATGTCGGCGACCCTGTCGCCGGGACGGAACATCAGCTCGACGTGCGGTTCGTGCGACCACAATGACGGCAGGTCGTCCAGCTCGCTCATGCCGTCAGTCAAGCAGTCCCGGCGGCAGTACCGGCGAGGGATGCGCCGTTTGCCGGAACTTCTCCAGCGAGCCCCCCACTTCGACGATTCCGCAGAGGGCGCTCCACGACAGCATCGTCAGGTAGTCGATCAGCTCATCGGAAGTCATCCGTGGGTTTGACATCCACGAGTGCGTGGCGAGCTGCACGCCGCCGACGATCTGGTAGGCCCACGGGCCGATCCCGCCGGTGTCCATCCCCTGCTCGACCATGCGTCGGCGGAACATCACCGCCAGCATCCGGGCGATGATCTGCTCGGAATCGGCCACGGCCTTGCTTTTACTCGCCGAGTTGTTGGCCATCACGAACCGGTAGGGCTCGGGCTCGTTGGCGACGGTCTCGACGTAGACCCGGATGATCTCGCGGGTGAGGTCGTAGCCGTCGAGGTTCGACGACAGCGCCGCGGCCATATTGGGGATCAGGGTGGTCTGCGCGAAGCGCATCATCACCGCGGTGGTCAGGTCGTTCTTGTCCACGAAGTAGCGATAGAGCACGGTCTTGGACACGCCGATCTCTGCGGCGATCTCGTCCATGCTGATGTTGCTGCCGCGACGCCGGATGGCTTCCAGGGTGCCGTCGACCAGCTCGTTTCGTCGTTCGACCTTGTGCCGATGCCAGCGTCGCTTCCGACCATCGGTCTTCACCGCCTCTGGCGGGGATTGATGTGCCACGTTCGCGGTATTCCATTCCCTAGTCCGAGTCGATGATACGGAACAGGGCCTCAGGGCCCGGACTGCGGGACGCGCCGCCGACAACATCACGACCGGCGGTTGCGCGGATAGCAGATGATGGAGCTGTGGCACATCGATTGAATGTCGCCGGCGGGCCGGCTGCGCGGCCGGGCACACGGCGCGGCTTCGCCGAAACGCTTGCCGGTGCGGACTCGGCTGCCGACGCCGAGCGCAGGCGTGGGCTGCGGCGGATGAAGGTAGTCGCCTCGAGCTTCCTGCTCGGCGCCACGATGGTCTTTCTGGTGTGCACGTGGGCACAATCCCATGGCGCCGCACCCTGGGTCGGCTACGTCCGCGCCGCCGCCGAGGCCGGCATGGTCGGTGCGCTGGCCGACTGGTTTGCCGTTACCGCCCTGTTCAAGCACCCGCTGGGTATCCCCATCCCACACACCGCGATCATCAAGCGCAAGAAGGATCAGCTCGGGGAGGGGCTGGGCGACTTCGTCCGAGAGAACTTCATGTCGGCGGACGTGGTGGCGATGAAGCTGCGTGACGCGCAGGTCGCGTTCCGGGCCGGCAGGTGGTTGGCCGACCCCGCGCATGCCGAGCGGGTCGCCGCCGAGGCGTCGACGGTGTTGCGGGTGCTGGTAGAGATGCTCCGCGACGAGGATGTGCAGCAGGTGCTCGACCGGATGATCGTCAAGCGCGTCGCCGAGCCGCAGTGGGGCCCACCGATCGGCCGGGTGCTGGCTTCGCTACTGGAGGCCGGACGTCAGGAAGCGCTGATCCAGCTGCTCGCCGACCGGGCTTTCGAATGGTCCTTGAATGCCGGCGAGGTCATCGAGCGGGTGATCGAACGTGACTCGCCCTCGTGGTCGCCGCGGTGGGTCGACAGCTTGATCGGCGATCGGATCCACCGCGAACTGATGGACTTCACCGACAAGGTTCGTCGCAATCCCGACCATGAGCTGCGCCGTTCGGCCACCAAGTTCCTGTTCGAGTTCGCCGCCGACCTGCAGAACGACGCGGTGACGATTCAGCGCGCGGAGAACGTCAAGGAACAGATCATGGCGCGTGACGAGGTCACCAAGGCGGCCGAAACCGCCTGGACGGCGGCCAAGCGCATCCTGATGGAGGCCGTCGACGACCCGAACTCGACCCTGCGGGCGCGCATCGCCGATTCCGCCGTGCACATCGGTGAGTCCCTGCGCGACGACCCCGACCTACAAGACAAGGTCGACAACTGGATCGTGCGGGCCGCTCAACACCTGGTGAGCGAGTATGGGACGGAGATCACAGCGGTCATCACCGAAACCATCGAGCGCTGGGATGCCGACGAGGCGAGTCGCCGAATCGAACTACATGTAGGCCGTGACCTGCAGTTCATCCGGATCAACGGGACCGTGGTCGGAGCGCTGGCGGGTCTTGTGATCTATTCGGTGGCGCAGGTACTGTTCTGACCTGCGCTAACTAGTGCTTGCAAAAGTTAGCACCCCGTCGTACGGTTTGAGTTGTCACCAACCGGATATCCAACGCAACGAGGGAGCAGCCATGCCGCAGGATGACAATCTTGCCGCTGTCGTGTCCAGCGCTGCACAGGACATCGGTGGTTACATCCGGACCCAGCGCGAGGCTGCGCAGGTCTCAGTTCGGCAGCTGGCCGAGAAGGCCGGTGTCAGCAATCCCTACCTCAGCCAGATCGAGCGGGGATTGCGGAAACCCTCGGCAGATGTGCTCAACCAGATCGCCAAAGCGCTGCGGGTCTCCGCCGAGGTGCTCTACATCCGGGCCGGGATTCTTGAGCCCACGGAGGCGAGCGAAGTCCGCGACGCCGTCATCACCGACACGGCGATCAACGAGCGGCAGAAGCAGGTGCTGCTCGACATCTACACCTCTTTCCTCCAGCAGAACGAGGCGCTTCAGAAGGAGCTTCCATCTGATCAAACCTCATGAAATGCCTTGCAGAACAAACCGATTGATCACTCCCCGAAAGGAAGAAGAAAATGGCAGAGAACACCACCACCGTTGAGGACCTGAAGGCTCCGCTGCTCGCCGCCGTGGGTGCCGCGGACCTGGCCCTGGCCACCGTCAACGAGATCGTCGTCACGCTTCGTGAGCGTGCCGAGGAAGCCCGCACCGACGCCAGCGAGCGTGCCGAGGAGAGCCGCGCCAAGCTGACCGCGCGTGTCGACGAGGCCCGCGACCGGCTGACCAAGCTGCAGAGCGACCTGCCCAAGGAACTGGGCGATCTGCGCGAGCGGCTGTCGGCCGACGAGCTGCGCAAGGTCGCCGAGGAGTACGCCGAGGCCGCCACCAGCACCTACAACAAGCTCGTCGAGCGTGGCGAGGCCGCCCTGGAGCGGCTGCGCAACCAGCCGGCGATCGAGGGTGCCGCGGACCGCGTCGAAGAGTACGTCGACCAGGCCGTCGAGCTGACCCAGGATGCGCTGGGCACCGTCGCCACCCAGACCCGCGCGGTCGGTGAGCGTGCCGCCAAGCTGGTCGGTGTCGAACTGCCGGGCAAGGCCGAGGACGTCGCCGCGCCGGTGAAGAAGGCCGTCAAGAAGGCCGTCGCAAAGGCCACCAAGAAGGCCGACGCCAAGGCGACCAAGAAGAAGGACGTCGCCAAGAAGGCCGACAAGAAGAAG
>JAGQTR010000131.1 GCA_020438915.1 Mycobacterium sp. | reverse complement strand
GCTAGCACAAGGACACCGCGCTTCGTTCGCGCGGTTCGGCCGCGCTCACCGGATTCTGTTGCAACGCACTTTCTTGATCGGCAATCACCCCAAGCGCCACGACGATTCCACGGCGGTAGCCCGCCGCGACTTCGTCCTCAGGATCGGCACGCAATTCCTGCAACAACCTTGAACCTATCGATCGTAGTGCGACCGATGTCCGCAGCCGTTCGCGGTCCATTCGAAGATCATATGGACGCAAATCCTCGATGAAATCGACTGTGCCGGAGCTCATTCGATCTAGTACGCACACCCGTGCGTATCGAATCGCGGCCGTGAATCCCCGCTCATAGTCCGTGCTTCGCCCCCGGGGCTTCGGCGCGGCGAACAGGGCGTCGCGCGTCTGGGCCAGGGCTCGCTCATGAACATCCTCATTCGGATGGATGTCCGGATCGGCGCCCTGTCCCGTTCCGCCCACCCGGTCAGACCCGGGTGGGCCGTCGAGGCAAGGCTCCGAACTCCCCGTCACGACCTCCACGATGAACACTTGCCCTTCCTCATTGATCTGCGAAAACTGACTTCATGCCCCGTGGGCTCCGCACCATCATTGAATGCGATCCCTCGCGGTTCTACTCAATTACGCCTTACCAAGCGCCATTTCGGGCTGCTCGGCTCCATCGATGAGAGACACCGCGCGTACACCAGGAACAATCCTGGCCAATGCCATAGCGATTCGACGCTCGGATTCGTCCTTGAACGAGCCGGTGATGGTGACACTGCTGTCGCTGACATCGGCTTTCCAGCGGCGCCTCGTACCGTAGGCGTCGAGCGATGTCTGCACGTTCGCCGCGATCGCATCATCGGGGCGAATCATCATTCGCAGCACGTCTCCGCGACTGATGATTCCCACGACGCGTTTGTCCTCATCCACCACCGGCACACTCCGCACCCCGGGCTTCAATAGCATCCGGGCCACCCCATCGAGATCCTGGGAGACCGCTGCGGCGACGGCGGGCGTGGTCATCACTTCGCCCACCGTCTGAGTTCCGCCCACTTCGGCGCGGAGTACGTCGCCGCTTGTCAGCATTCCAAGCAGTCGGTTCCCCTCATCGACCACCGGCACACCCGCATAGCCGTACTCGGCCAGCGCAATGATCCCCGTCCGTACCGAGCTCAACGGGGAAAGCGTCGCCACCGGGCGACGCATGACGTCTTCGATTCGCACAACTCCTCACTTTCATCGACCACTCGCATTCGAATTAAGCACAACGCGTTGCGGGTAGCCGATTTCCCGCCGAAACGGCGGTGCAATTTATTTCTAACCCCAAAAAGGATGTTGAACTACACGGGCTTACGCCCGGGCTGCGCGCTTACGCCGCGGCATAAATTCACTTGATTGAGACATCTTGGCGCGCTTCTCAACTCGCCGTTCTTTAATGGTCATAGCTGGCTTTTTGGTAACACGCCCGCGAGATTTGTCAGCCATCGTTGCTCCTTTTCTATTGCAACCATCACTGCACTCGACCATACATGAGAAAAAAATAAAGGCCAGTCCGCGAGTATTTACTGACGGGTAATCACGAAAAAGCGCCTACTTTCGCATAAATACGCGGTTTCGGGCCGGTCCCGGCCGGCAGGCTGCAATTCAGTGCCTCCGAAATTCAGAGCCTGGCCAGCCGCAGCCGCCAGGCTTCGGGGCCACGCTCCTCGTAGCTGATTTCGATCCGGCCGCCGGTGCGGTCGTGCAGCTGGTGGAGCAGGGGAATCGGATCGTGGTGCGCTACCAGTATCAGGCTGCCGCCGGGCGGTACCGCATCAAAGGCGCCGAACACCGTCGCGTGCCGGATGGAATGCGGCACTTCCCGCACATCGAGCACGAGGTCGTCGGCATCGGCTTCGCCGCACTGGCACCCGCCGGCAGGACCGTGACCGGATTCCGCTGCATGGCCCCCGAGACCGCCCTCGACGTGACCGCCGAGCAGCTCGTGCATGCCGTGGGTCACCTCGGCGAGCGAGATGTCCGGATCGGCCGCCACCACCGCCAGGATCCGGTCGTTTTCGTCGGCCAGGTGCGCGTCGAATAGCACCCGGAGTGCGCTGGCGGCTGCGGCCGCCCGCACCGCCGACGGCTCACTGCGAAGCTGTTCGACGAGTGCTCCGATGATGTGGTGCGTGGCGATCATCGACTCGATCAGCAGCCGGGCCCGATCTGTGCGCGCAGCGGCCGGGTACAGATGCTCCTCTTCGGCCACGGCGTGCGGCATCAGCTCGCCGGTGAGGAACGCCACCGCCGCTGCCCGCGCCGGCTCGATGTCGGCGCCTTGTTCGACCGCCGAAAGTATCGCCTCGGTCAGCGCCGCAATGTGACCGGCGAGTTCCGCGTGATGGTTCTTGATCGCCTCGACCGCCTCAGCATCGGCGGGGGTGGACGAGACTATGACCTCATTCACTGACATCGCGGCTTCCTCTCCGTTGGACCAGGCGCGTCACTACCACTGCTGGTCTCCATGTCCCTTATTTACTACACTTATTTCCGTGGAAAAGAAAGTGGCGGTGCTCGGGCCCGGCGCGACCCCACCCGCCGTGACGGATGCGCCGTTGTCCCGGCAGCGGCTCACTGTGCTCGAAGACGTCCGGGCAAACGCCCCCGTACGTGTGGCACACGCCGCGGCGCGGCTGGGCGTGCACGCAAACACCGTTCGCGAACATCTCGACGCGCTCGTCGAACTCGGGCTGCTCGAGCGCACCACCGAAACCTCTGGTGGCCGCGGAAGACCCGCCGCGCTGTACCGTCCCTCCGGCGCGGATCCGGTCGTGCTGGCTCGTGATTTTGCCGGCTTGGCCGCGGCGCTGGCCGGACATCTCGCCCGCACCAGCTCCGACCCCGACCACGACGCCCGCGCCGCGGGCAGGGACTGGGGCCGTGAGCTGATCGACCCAACGATGACTGCCGACGACGACCCCCGGCGCGCCGTGCTCGACATCCTCACCCGCCTTGGCTTCGCGCCCGACGCCGACGGCGAGGTCGTCGGCCGCGGTATCGCGCTACGACGCTGCCCGCTGCTCGAGGTGGCCCGCCGCTACCCCGCCGTCGTCTGCCGGGTCCACCTCGGCATCGTCGAGGGGCTGCTCGAATCGCTCGGTGCCGCCACCGAAGGACTCGATCTGATCGCCTTCGCCGAACCCGGCGCCTGCCGCCTCCTGCTGCCCGATCCCACCCTCAGGGCGACACCATGACCGCCTCCCGGATCCCGCCCCGTGCGCTGTTGCTGGTGCCGGGCGGCTTCGCGCTGCTCGCTGGGTTGAACGCCGCGCTGCTGCTGCTCGGCCTGCCCGCGCCCTTTCGTACCGCGCGACTGCTGGACGTCCACGGCACATTGTTGGTGCTCGGCTTCGCCGGCACCGTGATTGCGCTGGAACGCGCCGTCGCCGTCCGGCAGTCGTGGGCCTACCTTGCTCCCGCCGCCCTCGGTGCCGCCGCGGTGCTGCTCACCACCCCGGCACCCCGGATGCTTCCCGGACTGCTGCTGTTGACCGGATCGGCGGCGTTGGTCGCGGTGTACGTGCCGTTGTGGCGACGGTCGGCGGACGTGGCCGTGCTCGTCCAGGCCGGCGGCGCCGTCCTGGCGACCGGCGCGGCGCTGCTGTGGCTGGCCAACGTTCCCATGCCCGAGTTGCTGCCGTGGCTGTCCGGTTTCCTGATTCTCACCATCGCCGGTGAACGTCTCGAACTGGCCCGGGTGGCGATGCTCAACCCACAGGCCGAGACCCTGTTCGGCATTGTTGCGGCGACAACGGTGGCCGGCGCAGTAGCCACCCTGTTGTGGCCGACGCCCGGATACGCGCTGCTCGGCGCCGCCCTGCTCGCGACGACGGCGTGGTTGGTCCGCTACGACATCGCTCGACGGACCCTGCACTCAACGGGCCTGCCCCGCTACACCGCGGTATGCCTGCTCGCCGGGTACGGATGGCTGTTGGTGCCGGCCACCATCTGGCTCCTGCTCGGTCCGGTGCCCGACGGTCGGGGCTACGACGCGGTGGTGCACGCCGTCATGCTGGGTTTTGTACTCTCGATGATCATGGCCCACGCGCCGGTCATTCTGCCCGCTGTGATCCGCCGACCCTTGCCCTACACACCGGCCATGTACGCACCGGTCGCTTTGCTGCACGTCTCACTGCTGCTGCGGATAGCCGTCGGCGATGCTCGCGACATCCCCTGGGCCGTCCAAGCCGGCGGCGCGTTGAACATCGTGGCCGTCCTCGTGTTCGTCGTCATCGCCGCCTTCTCCGCGGTCTTCGCGCCAAAACGTGAACCCCAAGTGGGACCGCAACGGGTGGCGCCATGAACCGCTCTGGCTGGCACCTACGCGTCGGGGCGATCGTCTTCGCCTGGCTTGTCGCGGTAGTCGTCATTGCCCTCACCCATCGCGCCGTGCCGCTGTCGGGCTGGCTGCTCATTCACCTACTGGCGCTGGGAGCGGCCAGCAACGCCATTCTGATCTGGAGTCGTCACTTCACCGACGCGTTGTTGCGCCGATCGCGCGACGACTCGCACACCGGACAGGGCATTCGCCTGGCGGCTTTCAACGCCGGGGCCATTGCCGTGGTGACCGGCATGGTCGGTCGCTGGTGGCCGATCACGCTGGCAGGTGGCGTCCTGGTCGGGGTGGTCGCCTTGACACATGCCACCGAACTGATCCGTGAACTACGTGCGGCGCTACCGGCACGATTCGGCATCACGGTGCACTACTACGTTGCCGCGGCATTGCTGTTACCCGTAGGTGCGGGACTCGGTGTCGCGATGGCGAATCCGGCCTTGCCAGGCGACCTGCAGGAACGTTTCGTCATCGCACACGCGGCAGTGAATCTGTTCGGCTGGGTGGGCCTGATGGTGCTCGGCACCCTGATCACCCTGTGGCCGAC
>JAGQTR010000130.1 GCA_020438915.1 Mycobacterium sp. | reverse complement strand
GGCTGCGGCATGGCCTGCCCGTTCTGTGCGACCGGCCAGGGGGGGCTGACGCGCAACCTCTCGACGGCCGAAATCCTCGAGCAGGTGCGCGCGGCCAGTGCCGAGCTTCGCAGTAGCGACCCGGGAAACCACGCTGGTGACATTGCCCGGGGGGGCCGCCTGTCCAATATCGTCTTCATGGGCATGGGGGAGCCGCTGGCCAACTACACCCGGGTACTGGCGGCGGTTCGTCGCATCATCGCCGCACCGCCCAACGGGTTCGGCATCTCGGCGCGGTCGGTCACCGTGTCGACTGTCGGGTTGGCGCCGGCGATCCGCAAGCTCGCCGACGAACGTCTCAACGTCACGCTGGCGCTGTCGCTGCACGCTCCAGACGACGAATTGCGCGACACTTTGGTACCGGTCAACAACCGCTGGAACGTCGGTGAAGCACTCGACGCGGCACGCTATTACGCCGACGTAACCGGCCGCAGGGTCTCGATCGAGTATGCGCTGATCCGTGATGTCAACGACCAGCCATGGCGAGCGGACCTATTGGGTAAGCGACTGCACGGTGCGCTCGGGTCACTGGCGCACGTGAACGTCATCCCGCTCAATCCGACGCCGGGCAGCCAGTGGGACGCCAGTCCCAAATCTGCAGAGCGCGAGTTCGTCAGGCGAGTCCAAAAGCGGGGGGTCTCGTGCACGGTGCGCGACACCCGGGGCCGCGAAATCGCCGCCGCATGTGGGCAATTGGCGGCCGAGGGCTGAACGCGCCCTCCGCTACTGCTTGGCCATCGCGATGTTGAACCGGTCCTCGGCTGTGATCAGGTGGTCGTGACCGTCCTCGCCGATGTCGAGCTGGACCCATTCGATCTCCCCGGTGAACTTGTTGCCGGTAGGGCCGTAGTCGGGGGAGGCCGGTGAGCCGGTATCGGAACCGACGTCGCAAGCCTCGTCGGCGGAATAGCCCATCGGGATGGTCTTCTCGACCCGACCGCTGCCGACGCTCTTTCCGTCGAAGTACAGCGTGACGTCACCACCTTTGGCCAATCCGCCGCCGTCGTAGGCGAACTCCATTCGCACCTGGTGCTTACCGGCCGGAATCGGGCTCTCGGAGGAGACGATGTAGTGCTCGATTCCGAAGAAGTTGAAGCAGTATTTGAGCTTTCCCTCATGCGCGTACAGCGACCAGCCACCCACGCTGCCGCCCTGGGTGATGATCACTCCGTCGGCGCCGGATTCCGGAACAACCAGGTTGGCCGTCACCGAGTGGGACTTGTTTTTGAGCGTCAGCACGCACCATTCGCTGACGCGCATGCCGGAGAACAACAGCTGGGTGTTTCCGCGGATCAGCTGGGGGCGACCGGCGATGTCGGGGTTTATCCGCTCGAAGCCGCGATCGTCCAGTGGGATGACGTTGTACTTCACCGCTTCGATGAGCCAAAGACGTTGCAGCTCAGCTAGTTTGCCGGGCTGCTCCTTTGACAGGTCGTGTGCCTGGGTCCAGTCGTCGGGACCGTAGAGTTCCCATACGTCGTCGTCGAAGGGCGGCGGGGTGTCCGCCTTCCACGGCGTGCGGTGTTTGGTGCAGGCCGTCCAGCCGTCGTGGTAAATGCCGCGATTGCCCATCATCTCGAAGTACTGCACCTCGTGGGTCTCGGGCGCCTTCGCGTCGCGCAGGCTGCCCAGCATGCTCACGCCCTCCAACGGGGCCTGAGTGGTGCCGTTGACCGACGTGGGTGCGGGGAGACCGGCGGCCTCGAGAATGGTCGGCGCCACGTCGATGACATGGTGGAACTGGGTGCGCAAACCCCCCTTGTCGGCAATTCCATTGGGCCAGTGCACGATCGTGCCGTTACGTGTACCGCCCCAATGTGAGGCCACCTGTTTGGTCCACTGATAGGGCGCGCACAGCGCGTGGGCCCAGCCGACCGCGTAGTGGTTATAGGCATCCGGGGTGCCGAAGTCGTCGATCTTGGAGAGTAGGAATTCGGGCGTCTCGATGCCCGGCATGCCGTTGAGCGTGGTCATCTCGTTGAAGCAACCGTTGAGCGTGCCTTCGGCGGATGCACCGTTGTCGCCGATGATGACGTAGATCAGGGTGTCGTCGAGCACCCCGAGATCCTCGATGGCGTCGACGATCCGACCGATCTCGTGGTCGGTCTGCTCGAGGAAGCCTGCATAGATCTCCATCTGCCGAGCCAGTACCGGCTTGAGTTCCTCCGGCATGTCTTCCCACGCGGGGATTTCGTCGTGGCGTTTGGTGAGTTCGGCATCCTCGGGCACCACGCCAAGCTTCTTCTGTCGGGCGAGGGACTTCTCCCGAAGGGCGTCCCAGCCGTCGTCGAAGTGGCCGCGGTACTTGTCCGACCACTCCTGCGGAACGTGGTGGGGCGCATGGGTGGCGCCGGGAGCCCAGTACATGAAGAACGGCTTGTCCGGCATCAGTGCCTTCTGCTGACGGACCCAGGTGATCGCGTGATCGGCCAGATCCTCGGTCAGTGTGTAGCCGTCTTCCGGGGACTTCGGTGGCTCGACCGCGGTGGTCCCCTCGTAGAGCCCTGGGTAGTACTGGTTGGCCTCGCC
>JAGQTR010000129.1 GCA_020438915.1 Mycobacterium sp. | reverse complement strand
CGCTGAGGTTCCCACCACGAACGGCCACACGGGCAGCCCGTCGGCGGTGCTGTCGGCCGCCGGGGGCGTGGATGTGGCAGTCGGCGCCGCGGACTGGGGCGGCGCCGTCTCGTTTCCGGGTGCGGCAGGCAGGAAACGGTAGGACCACGAGCCGGACACCACGTGGCCGTCTGCAGAGGTTGCCCGATAGTTCACGGTGTACTCCCCGGCCGGACCGCCCGGGCGCACCGCGACGCTGATGACGGCGTCGTCGACCTCGGGCTCCTCGGCCGACCATGTGTTGCCGTCGGGTCCGATCACTGTCATCGCGGCGAACTGGGCCTGCATCGGTTCGTTGAACGTCGCGCTCACTCGCAGCGGTGGTTCGGTGAGCACTGCGTTCTCGGCGGGATCGCTTGCGATGCGTGCTGCGTGGGCCCAGGCCGCACCGGCGTGCGCCAGTGCTCCTCCGAGGAGGGCTATCGCCAGGGCGGCGAGGGCGACGACGTGGGCTGCCACCGGGAGCCGGATTCGCGTTGCATTCATTCGATTCTCCGGGTCATGGGCGGCGTCAGTGGCAGGGTCAGACACCCGATCAGGCGATGCCCAAACGGGCCATGAGGTCGGCATCGATTCCATCGAGTTGCTCGGCGATCGCGGCGTGCGCAGCCCGGCGCCGTTCCGGCGGCATGTTCTCGGCCGCGGTGACTGCGGCGGACAGATCCCTGAGCCGAGCGGTTACCGCCGCTACGAACTGCTTGGTTTCCGCATCTTTGGACGATTTCGCATCTTTGGACGATTTCGCGTTCTTGGTCGACGTAGCCGTGCTCTGCGACAGCTGGCGTAAGGACTGCTCGGCGGCGGCGATCCGTGCCGAGAACCGGGCACCGTGTCCGGAGAACTGACCGAGCTGACTCAGCGGGATGCCCAGCTTGTCGGCGCGGCGCTCATCGATCAGCCCGCGTGCGGCGATCGCGCCCCGGTACACCAGCGGCACGACCACCGGTGCCAGCAAACGCGTCACGGTAAGTGTTCTGCGTACCCGCGCGGGCGAGAACAACTTGCCTTCGCGGACCGCCTTCAGCTCGGTTTCGGCAACCTTGAGCGCTGTCCGGTCGCTGGCCTGCTGCGCTTTAAGTTGCGCTCTGAGGGCCCGAGCCTGCGCTTTCTGCTCTGACTTGAACCGGCGGATCTCGTTCTTGGCTGATAGTTTCGCCTCGAGCTTGGCCTTTGCCTTGATCGCGCGGGCCTCGGCTCTTCGGGTAGCGCGGGATTTGCGTCGTTTGAACAGACCCATCCCTGCTGCCTCCCAGATCTTGTCGTCGACACATCACGCCGAGTATTCAGCGGTGGCGCTGACCAAACCCTAGCGTTCGGCGTTCGTTGGGGTGGCTGCGACCCGACAACCGGGACGTTCCAGCTTGTCAGCAAACAGAAGGGGGCGATTGTGCGAGAATCGACATGTTCAACGGATCGATCGGTGCGATATGCGTCGAAGGGTGTGAAAGGTATCGAGAGGGGACCAAATGCCTGCGAGTCGCCAGGTCACGCGCGCGGTCGGCGAGGTGCTCGACCTCGCGCCGAAGCGGGGTGAGGTGTCATTGACTCGACTGGTCGAGGCGGTCGGCGAGGGCCGCGGCAGACCGATCGAAATTACGACCGCTGAGCTTCCGCCTGGCGTATGCGGTCAATGGCGTCAATACACCGACCGCGATGTGTTCCTGCTGCAGAAAGGCCTTCCGGCCGCAGACCGCACCCTGGCGCATGAGCTCGGCCACCTCGTGCTCGGCCACGAGGGAACGCCGGTCGTGCAGGCGGCCAGGGACAACACCGAAGTGGCCAGTTTCGATCTGATCGGTTACATGCTCAATCAGCGCACCGGTTGCATGGGTCCCAGCGGGGAGGAGGCCGAGCAGGAAGCCGAGGATTTCGCGGCTCTGCTCATCTACCGGCTGGGCCGGCTCCCCTCAGATCGGGCGTCGATCGTTCAGGTTCGCCTCGGAGAGGCGTTTGGTTGATCGTCTGGGTGATCGCCGGTCTTCTCGGATTGGCCACCGGGGTGCGCATCGGGTGGGCGTTGGTCAACAAGCAGTCACTGGTCAGCACCGCCATGATGGTGGCCCTCGGCAGCCTGGGTGCGGTCGCGGCACTCAACTGGCGGCCGCTGACCCTGCTGATCGACACCCTGGCGCGCTGGCCCAACATCTCGGTCGGACTGAGTCAGGTGGCGCTGATCGGGTGCGCGGCCGGTAGTTGCGTGATGATCACCACGGTGTCGTCGACCCGGACACCGGCAGCGGCAAAAAAGATCGCCATCGCGCAGTACGGCGTCGCCGCGGCCATCGCCGTGGCGAGCCTGATCGTGTTCTTCTCCGAAGAACAGCAAAAAGAGATGTCGCCGAGGGAGTACCTGAGTCGCAACCTCGGTGCGGGCGGCACGTCGCTCTCCTGGCTGCTTCCCCTGCTCTACGTAATGCTGGCGCTGAGCCTGGTGGCGTGGGCCGGGCTCCGGCACTCCAATCGCACCCGGCGCGGTCGCGCGCTGTTCGTGTTCACGATCGGGATCGTCCTGATCGTGCTCGCGCTGGCGTTTGGCCTGCTGCGCGCCGCCGGGACGAGCGGGCTGGTCGGTATCGGCGCCGCCGCGACGCTGCTGGGCTGCGCGATGGTCATCGTCGCGGCCGGGGCGTTGCTGCCCAGCCTGGAAGACTGGTTCGGGGCGCGACGTGAGCTGCGGACGATCCAGCCGATTCTCGATGAGCTCGGCCGTCGACATCCCGACGTCGGAATCGGTGTTCGTCCGCGGGGGCCACTGGCGTTTCGGGTGGCAGAGCGGATGTCCCTGATCTCCGATGCGCTGTTTCTCGAGGCGACCGCCGCCGACCGAGCGCTGCACCGCGCCGATGCTGCAGGCGCGAGGACGGGACGCGGAAAGATGAAGTTCACCGTAGTTCGTGAGGCGGGGGACGAGACCGACAGCGATTTAGCTGACCCAGCCGGCCCGGGAAACCTTGCCGAGCTGGCCGACGTTGCCGACCTTGCGGCGCCCCCGGTATCGCCGAGCGAGCAGGCCGCGGCGGTCGCCGGTTGGCTTCACCAGGGTAGCGAGGGCGCGACCCCCGACGAAGACGCTACCGACGAGGACGCTACCGACGAAGCCGCCACCGAAAAGGACGACGGAGAGGGCCGGGCTTTCCCCGGCCTCGCGTGGTTACGCCAACCCGCTAGCTACTCCGACCGCGAATGGATCCTTGAGATCGCCGAGCAGTATCGACGCCTGACCCTCGGTGCTGGTGGTACCGACAAGACCGCTTGAGCCGGCAGTGTGCTTCGCCGGCCCCGGCGCCGTTCCCGCAGCTGGGCTAACTATCCAGGTTCTCGCGCCGACGCAGTTCGTCGACCTTCAGCGAGATGTCCTGCTTGGCTTCTGAGGAGAGCCCGACCGTGCGTGCCGCAATCCGGCGAACACCTTCGTCGCGCATTCCGGCGAGCCAGGTGAGCTCCTTGTCGAGCTTCTCGTAGTACTCGTCGTCGGTGAAGTATGCGGGCTTGATCCGGAAGAAGTTGGCAAGCGCGGCCATAGTTGCCACGGAAGGGTTCGTTCGGTTGCCGGACCGCAGCTGTGACAGGTAGGGGGCGGACATGGTGACGCCCTCAGACTTCAGTGCGGCGATCACTTCGGCCGAGGTATGGGGCCCCCGTCCCGGCGGGTACACCACGTCGAACAGCCGGTTTAGTCGAGCGGCGAAGGTATTGCTCATGGGGTTGACCTCCAAGTACGGACAAGTGGGGTTTCAGGGAGCGGCGTATTTGCTGATCATCGTAGCCACAGTTTCGCCTACCACCAAGTGCAAACCGAAAGAAAGATCAAAACTGGTTCGCTCCCGGGGTGTCGCTCCGGTCGTGAACGACGACGGCGCGCCGTCGGTGCCCCGTCACAGGACGGTGCGGCCAAGCAAATAATGACGGCACCGTAAACAATGGTACGTCGGCTTTCTGAGCCCCGCCGCGGAATGGGCCTGCCCGGCTGCCTTCGGCAACTTCGGTACCACTGATCCCTTCAGCCCCATGCGTTTGCTGGCTGCCCGGGCGGCTGGTGAGCCGGGGCGGGGTCGCGCGGGTCAGGCGTCGGTAGCGGCGGCCTGGTGGGTTTCCGGCGACTGCTGCGCGACGACCGGTGGTGCGGTCTGGCCCCGGCTACGAATCCAGGTAACCGCCCCGACGGCGGTGGCGAGGGTCGCCACCGTACCGGTGACCGCGAGAGCCACCCCCCGCAGTCCCAGACCGCCGTCGAAGAACAGGAATAGGCCAAACAGCAGGAAGAGCACGCTGGCCAGCGCATGTAGGAATCGCTGTGGCAGCCGCTTGTGCATGAGCCTGCCGACCGCGATGGCGACCCCGTCGGCCAGCACCATCCCGATCGTTGCGCCGATCCACACGCCGGCCCAGTGCCGTTCGCTGGCCAGCGCGACGGTAGCCAGCATGGTCTTGTCGCCGAGTTCGGCCAGAACGAACGAGGAAACGATCGCGAACACCGCGAACCGGGGTTCGGCGATGTGCACCACTGTCACGTCGTTTTCGGCGCGAGCGCGCCAAGTCCACACCGCGAACAGCAGGAAGGCGACCGACGCTGCGAACGCAATAGGGCGTTCTGGGAGCGTCATCCCGAGAAAATGGCCGATAGCAACAGACAAACCGTGTACCAGCATCGAGGCGATTCCGACGCCGGAGAGCACCACCCACCAGCGGTGGCGCAGCGCATACGTCATGGTGATCAACTGCGATTTGTCGCCCAGCTCGGCCACGAACACCACGGCAACGCTGACCAGGATGGCGGTGAACATGAGAAAAGACCTTTCGACACTCCGCCTGGCAGGCCCGCACGCACGACCCTGTCAGGCTTCGGTCGAAGGTCTCGCCCACCACGCCCTGCTTGAGCGGTGGTTCGCCGGCCGGGCTCACGCCAGTATGTCGACACGGCGATTGGGGGCTACTCCCCTTCGCTGACTGAACTGACGATAGTCGCCGAATGCCGAGACCGCCACCGGCGGAAAGGTTTCGGACAGCCGAATCAAATGTTCAGGGATCCGAATGCCGAAGTTTGAAAGTCCTTATGCGGCAAGGAGCATGGCCAGGATTGCGGTGTCGGGATGGCTGATCGGGTCGACGCCGACCCGGCTGACCATCGAGGTCACGGTGCCGTCCAACTCTGCTTCCACCCAGGCTGCGCGGTGCTCCAGCCCCAGGTGTGGCAGCCCGGGAAGCAGCACGCATCCCGATGCTGCTCCGCTGCATTCGGGAAGTGACGGTGTGGTCTCCGAGGGTGGGTGCAACATGAGCAATGCCGGCGGCTGACGGTCGGCGAAATGGCCGGGGGCCATGGCAGATTCACCGACGACGGTACCCTCAGCGACCACAAGTCCGACGGTGCCTGGCTCGGGCTGTTCCGGTAATTCCTCCCGCGCTCCGAAAATGGTTGTGGTGGAAAGCAATCCAGGTAGCGAGGCTACGCGTACCGCGACCATGAGCAACTGTGCCCACTCCTTGGTCGAATCCGGCCAGCGGCCGGAAACCACGAAACCCTTGAGGGACCCACGCGAATGGAACGGGGCGATTTCAATCGCCCGGCCGGATCCCAAATCCATCTCGCCTCCCGGCATCTCCGATGTAAATGCCCGACACGACTGTGGGTCGATGCGCTCAGAATGAGCCAGATACCCCCTGGCACGCAAGTGGACACGAGTGCCAACGGATGAAAAAGAAACCCGGCTCAGTCCTGGACCGAGCCGGGCGGCGTTGGTTTGGGTGCGCTGGTTACCCGTCAGGCGGGCGGGTAGACCCCCATGTCCTTGGCCTTCTCGGTCTGCCAGAAGATGTCGG
>JAGQTR010000128.1 GCA_020438915.1 Mycobacterium sp. | reverse complement strand
CGCGTGCAGTTCTGGACGGACCGCTTCGGCGGGCACGCGGTGTCTCCGGAGGTCGCCGCGGACAAGATCCTGCGTGGTGTGGTGCGCAACCGGTTCCTGATCTACACCTCGTCGGACATCCGCGCGCTGTACTTGTTCAAGCGCACCATGTGGTTGCCCTACAGCATGACGATGAAGCGGGTGAACGTCTTCTTCACCCGCGCGCTACGACCCAATCCCAGGCGGCACTGAGGTTCAGCGCTTCCCCCAGTCCCACGCTGGCGTGGTCAGCAGGCCCTGATCGGCCACCGTGGTTTCACCCCAATCCTTGCTGAGCCGTATTTCCCAGGCATCTCCGTCGCTGCCCAGCGGTGCGGCGCGAAGGCACTCGCGCAGCGTCTGCGAATGCGTGACCACGATCACCTGGGTGTGCGTCGCGGCCTCTTCGATCAGCGTTGCCAGCGGGTTGATGAGATCAGGGTGCAGCGATGTCTCCGGCTCATTGAGCACCATCAGTGACGGTGGCGCAGGACTCAGCAGAGCCGCAGCCCAGAGCAGGAAACGTAAAGTGCCATCGGATATTTCGGCGCTGCGCAGCGGACGCAGCATGCCGCGCTGATGAAGCTGCAGATCGAAAAGTCCGTCCGAGGCCGAGACCGACACTGATGCGCCATCGAATGCGTCCGCCACTGCGCGGGCAAGGTCGTCGGTGCCGGTCTCGAGGATGGTCTGTACAGCGGCGGCCAGGTCGGCGCCGTCGTCAGCCAGAACCGGTGTCCTTGTGCCCACCTGTGGCCGACGGGAGGCGGCCCCCGCGTCGACGCGGAATCCGTCGTAGAACCGCCAGTCGCGCAAACGGTCACGGACCGCAGCCAGTTCGGGCAGTGCGCCGGCCCAGTCGGCCAACACGCTGCGGTGCGCCGCAAGGTTGCGGGTGAGCTCATCGAAGCCGTGTCCGGCATCGCTGGCCACCTCGACGAAACCGCGCGCTCGACGCACCAGGGTGGTGCTCGGACGGGCCACCGGTCCGGCGAAAATCACCTCGCGTTTCACCTCGGGGTCGAGTTCGAATGCCGTTGCCCCGGCCTGTGGCAGACCCAGATCGATCAGATAGCCGAAATCGTCAGCAGCATAACCGAGTTCGATCGACACCGACCGGGTGCGCGGCCCGCCCTGTGCGGTGCCGGTGCGGCGGGCACCGCCGAGATGCTCCGGGCCGGCCCAGCGTGCTGACTCGACGCCGCCCTCGCGGGCGAAGGACGCGATCACCTCGCCGCGGCCGCAGTCCGCCAGCAGCCGAAGGGCGCGGTAAAGCGACGACTTGCCGGTACCGTTGGCCCCCGTAACGACAGTGAGCCGGCTCAGCGGCAGCACGAGCTCCCGAAGCGAACGGTATCCGCGAATCGCAACTGCGTGCAGCATGCGTTCGAACGCTAGTCGGCGGGGGCGACAACGGCGGCTGGCTCGGCGGGTATCGCCAGCTCCAGGCGTACGCCCAGCAATCGGACTGGCCGGTCCAACTCGAAGAGGGCTAAGACGTCCAACGCGGTGCCGACGATCGTGTCGGCGACAGTCGTCGGTGACGGCAGTTTGCGGATCCTGGTGCGTGTGTAGAACGTACTGGTGCGTACCGTCACGGCGACGCGGGTGACGACCCGATTCTGCTCGATGATCTCGGTAAGCGTGCGGCGCGTGAGCTCGACCACCGCCGCGTCCATCTCGGCTCGGTCGGTCAGATCCTGAGGGAAGGTGACGACGTGGCTGCGGGACCGCGGTATCGGAGGCTTAGTGCTGACGGTGGCGTCCCCGCCGCCCTTGGCCAGCAGCAGAATCCACAGCCCGGTGGCGGGGCCGAACTTCGAGGTCAGCTCCGAAGGGTCTGCCGACGCCAGGTCCGCTACCGTCGTGATTCCCATGGCGGCCAGCTTTTTCGCGGTCTTGGGGCCGATGCCCCACAGGGCGACGACTTCGCGGTCGCCCATCGTCGACATCCAGTTGTCGTCGGTGAGCACGTAGATTCCCGCGGGCTTGCCGAACCCGGTGGCGACCTTGGCCCGCTGCTTGTTGTCGCTGATGCCCACCGAGCAGGACAATCCCGTATCGGCTGCGACGACCTGTCGGATCCGCTCGGCCAGTTGGATCGCCTCGCCGAGATCGGACACCGAGGCTCCCACGTAGGCCTCATCCCAGCCCCACACCTCGACGGGGTGACCCAGGTCGCGCAGCAGACCCATCACCCGGTCCGACGCGGCGTCGTAGGCCGCGGAATCCGACGGGAGAAAGGTGGCCTCGGGGCACCGGCGTGCGGCGGCGCGCAGCGGCATCCCCGCGTGCACGCCGAACTCGCGGGCTTCATAGGACGCGCAGGTGACGACCTTACGGGCCTCCGTGGGGTCGCCGTTGCCGCCGACGATCACCGGCAGGCCGACCAGATCGGGGTGGCGCTGCAGTTCCACCGACGCGAGGAACTGGTCCAGGTCGACGTGCAGAATCCAGTCTCTGCGGTCCGGGTCTGCTGCGGTGCTCAAGACCCGCACACCGTACGCGCCCGCAATTCCCAGGCGTCGCGAAGTTCTTGCAGGGTGCGACCCCGCTCGGTGATGTGGAGGTGCACGTAGCCGACATCCGGCAGCGTCAGGAGTGCGCTCGCCTGGATGGCGCGATTGCCGGTGGCTCCGGCTGTCTTCAGCTGAAACCGGATATGGCTGCGATGCAAGGTCATTGACGGTAGGAGACGCTCACGGCGCAACTTTAACGCAGTGGGGAACAGATTCAATGGAGAACAGATGCCGGCTGTGGTCGCGTTAGTTGCGGCGGGGTCGGCGAAAACCCGCGGGAGCGCGCCAGGCCTGAGCCCGGTGAGCTGGTCGAGGTTGGCTATCGAGGTTGCCTGAGGCGCTGCACTCGGGCCGATGAGCTGCCCGGCCCGTGCTGCAGACGAGGTATTCGAACCGTTCCGGGAGTTTGCTGGCGGTAGTCCGACCGCGGTGGTGGGGCCGGGTTGATGTCGGTGGGCCGAGGTAAAACGGATAGGTCCGGGGGTTCGGGGGAGGTAGCGCGAGACACGACAGAAATGTGATGTGCGACACGCCGAGGAGGTTCCGTCGGGATGCTCACGACCTGCGAGTTTCAAGAATGTTATTCAGAACATCTTGTATCTGTTCTGATTGTCGGACACTAGGTGTAGTGTTTCGAACACCGACAGGCCCCCAGGAAACGCAGGCCGGCCGGAGCCACCAGAGCCGGTGAAGTCAATTTTTCGACACATCGGAACACGGCCCGGACGGCACGGAATTTTGGAGGCCCGCGGGCCGCTGAAACTTAGCGACATCCACAATCCGACCAGTTGCCAGTGCTCGTACCATCCCACATCCCGCGCAGAGGAGCCGTACCGCAGATGACTCAGCCCGCCCCGTCCCTCGTCACCGTGTACACCAAGCCCGCCTGCGTGCAGTGCAACGCCACCTATAAAGCCCTCGACAAGCTGGGTGTCGCCTATGAAACGGTGGACATCAGCCTCGATGACGAGGCTCGCGACTATGTGATGGCGTTGGGCTACCTGCAGGCACCCGTGGTGGTGGCCGGCGGCGATCACTGGTCGGGCTTCCGACCGGATCGGATCAAGTCACTCGGTGGCGCGGTCGCGGTAACGGCCTGACGACCAGCTCAACGGGTACCGGCGGACTGGAGGGGTTTCGGTGAGCAATATCGTCTACTTCTCGAGTGTCTCGGAAAACACCCACCGGTTCGTCGAGAAGCTGGGTCTGCCCGCGACCAGGATTCCGCTGCACGGGCGTCTCGACGACCCTGAGTTCGTTCGAGAGCCCTACGTACTGGTGTTGCCCACCTACGGGGGCGGGCGGGCCACTCCGGACATCAATGACGGTGGCTATGTCCCCAAGCAGGTCATCGCGTTCCTGAACAACGAACACAATCGATCGTTGATTCGCGGCGTCATCGCCGCGGGCAACAACAACTTCGGTGCGGAATTCGCCTATGCGGGCGATGTCATCTCGCGCAAATGCGGCGTGCCATATCTGTACCGCTTCGAACTGATGGGAACCCCCGAGGACGTCGATGCCGTCCGCGCGGGCTTAGAAAACTTCTGGAAGGAACAGACGTGCCACCAACCGTCACAGCTACAGAGCCTGTAACCACCGGCGTGCATGCGCTGCCGGGGGAGACGGATTACCACGCGCTCAACGCGATGCTGAATCTGTACGACGCCGACGGCAAGATTCAGTTCGACAAGGACCGCGAAGCCGCCAACCAGTACTTCCTGCAGCACGTCAACCAAAACACGGTGTTCTTCCACAATCAGGACGAGAAGCTCGACTACCTGGTTCAGAAGAACTACTACGAACGCGAGGTGCTCGACCAATACTCGCGCAACTTCGTCAAGTCGCTACTGGACCGCGCATACGCCAAGAAGTTCCGGTTCCCCACATTTCTGGGTGCGTTCAAGTACTACACCAGCTATACGCTGAAAACGTTCGACGGCAAGCGCTACCTCGAACGCTTCGAGGACCGCGTCGTCATGGTGGCGCTGACGCTGGCCTCCGGTGACACGGCACTGGCCGAGAAGCTGGTCGACGAGATCATCGACGGCCGCTTCCAGCCGGCCACCCCGACGTTCCTCAACTCGGGCAAGAAGCAGCGCGGTGAGCCAGTGAGCTGCTTCCCGGCCGGGACGCCAGTGGACACCCCCGACGGGCCGAGGGCCATCGAGACTTTGCAGGTGGGTGACCGGGTGCTGTCGCACGACGGGTCGTTCTCTGTCATCGAGTCCGTTGTCGAGAACCCCAATGATCAAGGGCTCATTCGTATCTCGCACTTCGGACACAGGGAGCCGATACTTTGCACTCCGGAGCATCCGATCCTCGTCTGGACGACGCGCGATGTGCAGACCCTCATCGAGGGCGACGGTGCCGACCCGTTCAACGGTTTCGTGTGGCTGGCTGCTCAAGACATCCAACCCTCAGACTTCATCGTGACCGCAGCTCCGTTGGAGGGACGCGAGCGGCGTGTTCATGACTTGATGGATTATGTCGGTTCGGGCACCTATGAAGAGTTCGACGGGCTCATTTGCAAGGTGAATACAGACCTCAAGCACCGCAACAAGCAGCGCCACCGCATGAAGTTCGTAGCGGTGAATCGCTACGTCGAGGAGTCGTACGACCTTGGGCTTATCTTGGGTTGGTACGTCGCCGAAGGCCACATCTCCAAGCGTTTGGGGCCGGACGGCCAGAAGTTGCCGAATGGCATCCACTTCACAATCGGTTCACACGAACTCGAGTACCAGCACGAGTTGGCGGCGGCGTTCAAGAGAGTCTTTGCGGCCGATCTCGCAGTTCACCAGAGTGTGTCCGACCATTCGGTGCGCATGGTGTGCAACAGCAAGATCGTGGCTTCTCTCTTTCTGTCGATGGTCGGCACGGGATACCACTTGAAGCGCCTATCTCACGAGGTGCTGACAGCCGACGAAGAATTTCAGCGCGGACTGTTGGCTGGGTTGTTCCGCGGTGACGGGTGCTCGACCACCGGTGGGATGGTGCTCGACCTGGTAAATCCGGAATTGATTGATCAGGTGCAGCTTCTCCTGCGCCGACTGGGGGTTGTGTCCAGAGTTCGCCAGTACGTCAACCGGGCCGGCAACGTGACTGGGCAGGTGTTCGTGCCCGGGCTGCCCGGCCACAACGAGGACTTCATCTTCGATGTCGGTAAGAACCTGCATAACTACGTGGGGCAAAAGGGTGCGTCGCGCACGACCTCCCAGGTCGTGCATGGACGACACGTGTACGGCATCCGCGAGTTGAAGCGCACGTCGGAAGTGCCGCAAAAGGTCTACAACCTGCATGTCGAAGGCACCCACACGTACACGATTCGCGGCACAGTCGTGCACAACTGCTTCCTCCTTCGCATCGAAGACAACATGGAGTCCATCGGGCGCTCGATCAACTCCGCACTGCAGTTGTCCAAGCGCGGTGGCGGAGTCGCGTTGTTGCTGACCAACATTCGTGAGCACGGCGCGCCGATCAAGAACATCGAGAACCAGAGCTCCGGGGTCATCCCGATCATGAAGCTGCTGGAGGACTCGTTCTCCTATGCCAACCAGCTCGGTGCGCGTCAGGGCGCGGGTGCGGTCTACCTGCACGCCCACCACCCCGACATCTACCGCTTCCTGGACACCAAGCGGGAGAACGC
>JAGQTR010000001.1 GCA_020438915.1 Mycobacterium sp. | reverse complement strand
GTCGCGGGATCCCGCACCGCCCAGGCGCGGGCGGCGAGCGTGGTCAAGCTCGCGTGCCCGGTCGCCCGGCTTAGTCCGAGTCGGCGGCAGATTTCGGCGAGTGAGAATTGCGTGGTCGGATTTTTGCCGAGAAGTTCCAGCACCGCGATCACTCGCTCTGTCGGGGGCGAGCCTTGACCCTTCCCGGAGGACGGGTCTACATTCGCTGTCATAATATCGAACCATATGTCGATAATTCGACATCTGCAAGTTTTCAGCGGAGGCACGATGACGGGACTCGCAAGTTTTGATGTGGACCATCCGATGCGCGCCGCGGCCGAAGGCCGCCAGGTGTCATCGTCGACCTGGCGGGCGTTCGGTATCTGGACGGCGGTCTTCTGGGGAGCCGTCGCGGTGTTCGCAACGCTGTTCTATGTGGGCGCGCTCGACTTCACGACCAGCGCCAAGGCCGCCCTTTATGGAATCAGCATCTGGCTCAACGGGTGGATCATTCCGCTGCTGCTGCCGGGAGCACGCAAGCGACCGAAGATGGCGCTTTTCCATGAGTGCCTGGTGCTATGGATGGCCTCGTATGTGGTGACGAACCTGCTCTGGGAGATTCCCTGGGTGATTTTCTCGCCGTTCGTCTTCCATGATCTGACCACGCTGAACGATGTCGTTGCCTACACGCCGTGGATACGCGAAAACGTGTTGCACATGTACTGGTGGAACTTGGCCTCATTCGGTTCGGTCGACCTGCGCACGGTCAACCATAATTCGACGTTCTTCGCGCTGGAGATGTACGCGTTCGTCAATGTCGCCTCCGCAGTCGTCTTCTGGCGGCTGAACAAGTCACGCTCTTCGTTGCGCTACTTGATCCCGGTGCTCGGGGCGGGGGAGCCCGTCGTCGCGACGTTCATCTTCTCGTTCAGCGAGGTGTTCGGGGGCTTCGAGAACATGCCCGGCGGGGTCGCCGATACCCTGCTGGCCTTGGTATGGACCCAATACCAGTACTTCGTTTTTCCGCTCATCTTCGGCGTCATCGGCAGCAGGCTCTTGTTCGAGGATTGGCGATACTCGCGATCTGCCGCAGGGTAGCGCGGCACGACTGCGCGCTGTGGCGGGCCGCCATTGTCAACCAGAGACGCCGAGTACGCGACATGGAAGTATCTCTGACGTGAATCGGCGGTGTTGAGCGGCGTGGCCGCCGAGGTGCCGGCCTTGGTTTTGCTCGCGGGGGTGCTGCTCTTCGCGATGTTGCAGCCGAGGGGGCTGCCGGAGGCAACGTTCGCAGTACCTGCGGCGGCGACCGTCGTGGCGTTGGGGATCGTGACGCCGGCAGACGCGCTCCGCCAGATCCAGACGTTGGGGCCCACGGTCGGCTTTCTTGCCGCAATCCTGGTGCTGGCGTATCTAGCCGACGACGCCGGTATGTTCACCTGGCTGGGCGGCGCTCTGGGAAGGCTCTCGACGGGACAGCCGGTGCGTCTTCTAGGTTGGGTGTTCGCCGCGGCGGCGGGAACGACCGCGGTGCTCAGCCTCGATGCGACGGTGGTACTGCTGACACCGGTGGTCTTTCGCACCGCGGTCGGCCTGGGAGCGCGGGCCAAGCCGCACGTATACGCATGCACCCACCTGGCGAACTCCGCATCGACACTGCTCCCGGTGTCCAATCTGACTAATCTGCTGGCGTTTTCGGCCACCGGTCTGTCATTCCTGCAGTTCGCAGCAATCATGGGGTTACCGTGGCTGGCCGTTATCGCCGTGGAGTACCTCGTGTTTCGGTGGTTCTTTCGCGATGATCTTCGACAGATACCGGTTGGGGCGGGTGCCGATGGGGCCAGGGCTGTGCCCGCCGAGACGGTTCCCACTCCACCGGTCTTCGTCCTGGCGGTATTGGCGGCTACCCTGGCCGGCTTCGGTGCGTCTGGCTTTGTTGGCGTCGAACCGGTGTGGGTTGCCGTCGCCGGCGCGGCGGCGCTGGCTGCGAGATCCCTGGTCCGCCGCGAAATCTCCGTCCCTGGGCTGGTCCGCGAGACGTCACCCTTCTTTTGTCTGTTCGTGTTCGCCCTGGCAGTCGTGGTGGCCGGTGTCACCGGCCATGGCTTGGGCCGGGCCCTTGGCGAGCTGCTGCCGACCGAGCCCTCGCTCACGGGTCTACTGGGTGTCGCCCTGGTGGCGGCGGTGCTGGCCAACGTCGTCAACAACCTGCCCGCCACCCTGGTGATGCTCGGTGCGCTCGGTCTGCATTCTCACCCGGGGCTGGTGCTGGCCATGCTGATCGGGGTCAACGTGGGCCCCAATCTCACCTATGTCGGTTCGCTGGCTACCTTGCTGTGGCGCCGGGTGTTGGTGAGTCGCGATGCGGCGCCCACCCTGAACGATTACCTCCGCTTGGGGGTGCTCACTGTGCCCGCTGGTCTGCTGGCGGGGGTGGCCGCACTCTGGCTTGGAGTGAACATCGGAGGAACGATATGACTGCCCGAGTGGTGGCCTGGCTATGTGAAGGAACCTGGCCGGCCGTTGTCGACACCGTCGCGGCGACGCGGAGTTCGATGAACCCGACGCCGGACGTTGTTCTGTTGTATGTGCTCGACAGCCAGGTCAGTGAAGCGGTGCACGGCGCATTCTCCGGGCTCCTCGGTCGCGGAATGCGCGACCGGGACCCTGGCACCGCGGTCAACGAGGCCGCACGAGTAGCCGCTGCAGAGCTCCTGGACGCGGCACGACGCCGGCTGGGGGGAGCAGCCGAGAGCCTAGTCCGGACAGGCCGGATCGAGCGCGAAGTCGTAGCAGCCTGTGCGGATGCAGAGCTATTGGTGTGCGCGCGCGACGGCGACCGGTCTCAGCTGGGCCCACACAGTCTTGGACACCACACCCGGTTCGTTGTCGACCACGCTCCCTGCGCGGTCTTGCTGATCTGGCCGGACGCCGCGCCCGGGTTGGGCTCTATGCCGCCGCATCCCGACGACCACCCCGGCGCCCACTAAGGGCATCGCACTACGGGAGCGCGCAGCGGTATGTGGGATCTGCCAACGCCGTGATTCGAAAGTGGTTGTGGCACTGCAATTTGAGATGCGTCTCACTGGTCATTGAGAGCAGGTGAGACCATGTGTCGATGACCATCGGAATCGTCTGCGCGATCGAACCGGAGCTCGTGCACCTGCGGAATGAGTTGACCGGCCGGGCCGCAACGGTGGTGGGTCATGCTCGATTCGATTCCGGCGAACTGGACGGCCACCGTGTCGTCCTGGTCGGGGGCGGGATGGGAAAGGTGAATACCGCGGTAGTGGCCACGGTGCTCGCCGATCACTTCGCTTGCCGGGCAATCGTGTTCACCGGTGTCGCCGGCGGTCTCGATCCGAACCTGAGCATCGGCGACGTTGTGATCGCCGACCGTGCGGTTCAACACGATGCCGGCGTGATCGAGGACTCCGGCCTGCAGGCCTACCAACCGGGACACGTGCCGTTCATCAACCCGACTGAGCGGCACGGTTATCCGATCGACGCTGCACTGCTGGGGCGTGTCAAGGCGCGCCTGGCTGACTTCACCTTGTCTGCGCTGCCGTCGGCTGCCGGCGGCAGCGGCCGACCGCCACGCATTGGCTACGGCACCGTGCTCACCGGCGATCAATTCGTCCACAGCGACGTCGCCCGCGATCGCCTGCACGGTGAATTCGGCGGCCATGCAGTCGAGATGGAGGGCGGCGCCCTTGCCCAGGTTTGCGAGGCATTCGGCATTCCCTGGCTGGTCATCCGGGCACTGTCCGACCTCGCCGGCCGCGAATCTCATTTCGATTTCACCGCTTTCGTCGAACAGGCCGCTGCGGGGTCGGCACTCATCTTGCGCCGGCTACTGCCTGTCATCTGAACCTCGGCGTCCGCAAGTTCGCCTCGCTACACCCACGACCTTAGCTACTGTGAAGCAAACTGTTCGTGGCGCACCGACGGGGAGATTTCACGATGGAGGAATTGCGACCTGATCGGATCATGGCCATCGGTGGCGGCTATTGCCAGGCGAAGGTGCTGTTGTCCGCGGTGGGGCTGCGGTTATTCACAGTGCTGGGGGATCGGTCGATGGCCGCAGCCGAGATCGCCGAGCGGTTACGCCTGATACTGCGGCCTGCAACGGATTTCCTCGACACCCTGGTGTCGGTGGATCTACTCGATCGCGAGGGCGATGGTCCGAATGCGCGATATCGCAACACCGCCGAAACGGCGCACTTCCTCGACGAAAACAGCCCTGCATACCAGGGTGGCCTGCTGAAAATTTGGGACGACCGCAACTACCGCTACTGGGCGGATCTCACCGAGGCGCTGAAAACGGGGCAGGCGCAAAGCGAGACCAAGCACTCCGGTCGGTCGTTCTTCGAAACGCTCTACGCGGACCCGCGGCGGCTCGAAGTCTTCATCGAGGCGATGCATGCTTCCTCGCTACGAAACTTTGAGTTGCTGGCGACCCGGTTCCCGTTCGAGAACTATGCGCGTCTGTGCGATGTGGGCGGTGCCGACGCGCTTCTGACGCGCATCGTGGCGACCGCGCACCCGCACCTGAGGTGCGTGAGTTTCGACCTGCCCGCGGTGACCGATATCGCCGGACGCAAGCTCACCGAGGCGGACTTGGCAGCCCGAGTCGAGGCCGTCGCCGGCAATTTCCTGACTGATCCGCTGCCCCCCGCCGACGTCATCACGATGGGCATGATCCTGCATGACTGGAGCCTCGACCATAAGCGTGCGTTGATCGCCAAGGCCTATGAGGCGCTGCCCGATGGCGGAGCTCTGATCGTGATCGAATCGCTGATCGACGACGCGCGTCGAAACAACACCTTCGGGCTGACGATGTCACTGAATATGTTGATCGAGTTCGGTGATGGGTTCGACTACACCGCCGCGGACTTCCGGCAGTGGTGCTCAGCGGCCGGCTTCCGGTCGTTCGACGTCATTGCGCTCGACGGACCCTCGAGCGCTGCCGTCGCCTACAAGTAGCCGTTGACGCTCAGGCCTGCCGGTCGTCACCGGAGGACAGGATCTCGCGTCGGCGATTTTCGCCGCGCAGCCGCCAGGGATGGTTCTCATGTGGCCACATCCTCTCGATCTCGGCATTGAACTCAGCGCCCAGCAGCACCGCGAACGCCGTGATGTAGAGCCACAGCACCACCGCAATCGGCACCGCGAGCTGCGCGTAGACGGCGTCGGCCTGAACGCTCAGTGTCAAATACACCCGTAATGCGGCTGACGCCAACAGCCACAACACCATCGCCAGCAGTGCCCCGGGCACGTCGCGGCGCCAGGGAGTCCGCCAAGGGACGCCAACGTGGTACATCGTGGTCAGGCCGGCGAGTACCAGAAGTACCATCGCGGGCCAGAACAGCATGTCCAGCAGCTGCAGCGTGGTGTCGGCGACGGCATCAGGGGCCAACCATTCCAGGATGCGCGGGCCAAACACCATCGGCGGTAACAGTGCGACAGCGCCCAGAAGCAATCCGATGGTCAACCCCAGCGCCAACAGGCGTCGCCGCCAGCCAGGTCGCTGCTCGACGTCGTAGGCAATCGTGATCGTCTCCAGATAACGGTTCACCGCCCTGGAGCCGGTCCAGAGACTGAGCACGATGCCGATGGAGACCACACCGCCCCGCGTCTGAGCGAGCACGGTATTGACCGTCCTCTCGTAGGAGGCATAGGTCGGATCGGACAGAAACGACTCCGGAATTCCGAGCACCAGCTCGCGCAGCTCTTGGGTTCCCTGCGGGCCAAGGGAGGCCGCGACGAACCCCAGCGATCCGACAACGGCCAGCAGTAGCGCCGGTAACGAGATCAAGGTGAACAGCGCGGCTTCGGCCGCCAGACCGGGAACCCGGTCGTCGAGTGTGTCGCGGCCGGTACGCGCGATCAGCCGGCCGGCCTGCTGCACCGGGTGCGGCAGGCGGGCGAATCTTTCGGCGCCACGCTGCTGGAGTTTCGAGGGGATGGCTGAAGTGGCTTCGGCCGGACGTGACCACAGCTGGTGCTCATTGCTCTCCGGTGCCATTTCCCCAAGCCTATTGCCGTTGCGAAGAATTCACCCGTTCTCCGTCGGGGGTGCTTCAGCGGGCATGCGCCTGCGAAGACTGTCATAGATCGGCGACGATCCGACAGCGTAGGCGGTCAGCACCGCAGCGGCGGTCGCGGCCATCATCGGCACCGCCACCGACGTCGTCGCCGTCATTTCGATGACGAGCACGATTGCGGTGATCGGCGCCCGGACGGTAGCACCGAACAGGGCCGCCATGCCGACGAGCGCCATCGGAATAGCCAGGGTCGTTTGGTTCCCCGGCCACACGGTGTTGAAGATTCCTACGAACAGCAGGCCCCATAGGGCGCCGAGGGCAAGCAGCGGCGCGAACAACCCACCGGGCACCCCCGCCGAATACGACAGCGGGCCGGCAATGAATCGCACCAGGAGGTAGCCGACGACGACCGGCAGAACGATCCGGTGTCCGCCGAGGATCAGTTGCGTCAGAGTGTCGCCGCCGCCAACAGCGAGCGGGTAGATGAACATCGCCAACCCGATGAGCGCGCCGATGATGGCCGCCTTCGCGAGCTTCGGAATTCGGCGCACCCGGCCCACCTGATCGAGGAACCACAACACCAGCACGTTGTAGACAGCACCGAGAATCCCGGTCAGCAGTCCGAATATCACGAACACCGGCAGCCATGAGAGCGCCGGGGCGTGAATCGGTTCCACCAAGAAGTCCGGACGATTGCCGAGCACGAACCGCGAACAGGCCACCGCGGTCACCGCCGCAAATATGGTCGCCAACACCGTCTTGACCCGGAAGGACCTGGTCACCTCCTCCAGGGTGAACAAGGTGCCCCCGATCGGGGCGTTGAACGCGACCGCCAGCCCCGCCCCGCCCAGTGCGGTCTGCATCATCCTGACCTCGGGGTCTGGCAACTGCGCGCGCCGCGCCGCCTCGGCGCCGATCGCCGCTCCCATGTGGACGGTCGGCCCCTCACGGCCCAGCACGAGCCCGGACCCGATGCCCAGCAGGCCGCCCACGAACTTCGCCGGCAACAGACTGATCCTCGGCGGCTTCACCTCGTTACGAAACACGGCTTCGACATGTTGGATGCCGCTGCCGGCCGCCAGCGGCATCCACCGCACGATCAGAGCGGCGAGGGTGGCGCCGGTCGCCGCGGCGGCCACCGGCACCAGCCAACCCGGACCCGGCAGCAGTCGCGCCCAGTCGACCAGATCGACCCGTAGGTGATCGGCCTTTTCCAGACACCAGCGGAAGGCGCCGCCGATGAACCCGATGACCACGCCAGCGACGATCGCTGTGCAGCAGATGAGCAGCGATCCCCGCATCGAGTCGTCGGGCTCGTCGAGGCCAGGTGCCGATTGCGTCATCCGGTCCGCGGCGTCTCCGCTCGCCGTAGCAGTAATCCGAGAACCGCCGCGACGATCAGCAGTGCCGGTACATCACCCAACAGATGACCGCGTTCGTTGGCGTCTGCCAGTGCCTGGACGGCCATGATCACCGCGTGCACGACGCTGGAGACCACGGTGAACCAGATCAAGCTCCGGTTGGCGAGCGGATCGCGGGTCGCCAGCAGCAAGAACACCCCGAGGGTGGCGTAGAGACCGATGATCATGGCCAGGTAGTGCGACGCGTCATGCCCCCAGGACCACCCCGACGGCCACACTTTCGTCAGTGGGTAGATGCCGACCACGAAGATGACGCCGACCACGGCCACCGCCACTCTCAGCAGACCCACCGGTCCGTGATCAGTTGCCTTGTCGGTCGCCATACCTCGAGTTTCGCATCTCCGGCCGCTGTCCTCCGGCGTTTCCAGCATCGATTCGGCGGGTTAGGCGGACCGCAACGCACGACATCGCGGTTGCCCCACAGATCTGGCCAGACCGACAATGCTTATGGCGGCGCGGATTGCGAGATGACACGGGGTGGTCAGCATCGATGTGGTGATGACGGCAGCGGGACTGGTCGTGTTTCCGGTGTTGGCCGGACTCCTGGGCGGTGTTGTGGCGGTGCTGCGCCCGCCATCGCCGGCGGTTGTCGGAGGGGTGCAACATTTCGCGGCGGGTGTGGTGATGGCCGCCGTCGCCGGCGAAGTGCTTCCGCAGCTGCGCGAGCGCGGGCCACTCTGGCTCATCATCGTGGGATTTGCGGCAGGCGTCGCCGTCCTCGTGGGGATGCGTCATCTCGAAGGCGGGGAGGACGCGCCACGATCCGGCGTTCTGCCGGTGGGCTTCCTCGTCGTCGTCGGCGTCGATCTGTTCATCGACGGCCTGCTGGTCGGAACGGGTGCTGCGGTATCTGCTGAGACCGCGGCGGTTATTGCCATCGCCCTGACCGTGGAGGTGCTGTTCCTCGGTTTGTCGGTAGCCCTGCAACTGGTCAGTTCCGGTGCGTCCAGATTCCTGGCCGCGTCCATCACCGCCGGATTGAGCCTGGTGGTCGCGGTGGGAGCGGTCTTGGGTGCATTGGTGCTCGGCGGCGCCGGAGACGCAGTGCTGAGCCTGGTCCTGGCGTTCGCCGCCGCTGCGCTGCTCTGGTTGGTCGTCGAGGAACTATTGGTCGAGGCTCACCAGACACCGGAGCGCCCCCGCACGGCAGCGCTGTTCTTCGTCGGCTTCCTTGCGTTGTTCTGTCTGGAGGCGATCCGATGACCGCCGCCAAAAGGCGGAGGACCGTGTGCAACGACGGCACCGTCCTCACTCACCGCGAAGCCGGTGAAGGCCCGGACCCGGTCGTGCTGCTTCCGGGCTGGTCCCAGACCGCGGAGGCGTTCGCCGGCCAGATGACCGTCCTGTCGAGACAGTGGCGGGTAATCGCCATAGACCACCGCGGCCACGGCGATTCTTCTACCCCCGACGTCGGCTATCACCTGTCCCGGTTGGCGGTGGACCTGCGCGATGTGTTGATCGCTCACGATCTCGACCGTGTCCATTTGCTCGGTCACTCCATGGGATGCGCAGTCATCTGGTCCTATCTCGAGTTGTTCGGTGCAGATCGGCTGGCTTCGCTGATTCTCGTCGACCAAATGCCATGTGCACTAAGGAATCCCGCCTGGAACGAACCGGAGGTGCTCGAAGCAGGCGCCACGATGGATTTCGCCGGCTTGTTCGCGTTCACCGACATGTTGCGCGGTGATGGCCCTGATCCGCGCTCGACTTTTCTAACCGAGGTGATGTCCCCTGGCTTCGATCCCCACCAGCTCAGCCGACTCGCCGAGCAAACCTCGACCTTCGATCGGCACCACGCGGCCGAGCTGCTCTTCGATGTCGTAATCCACGACTGGCGCACCCTGATCCCACGCATTCGCCTGCCGACGCTGGTTGTCGCAGGTGACTCGGTAAACGTCCCAATCGACTCGCAGCGATGGATGGGTCGACAGATTCCCGGCGCCCGGTTTGCGCGAGTAGGTGCGTTGCAGGGCGCCGGTACCCATTTCCCGTTCCTGGAGAACCCAAGGGTGTTCGACGAGACGGTGATGGCGTTCCTGGACGATTGCGGTGTCTGATCGCAGAACCGCCATCGCCGGCAACCCCCGGCGGAGGATCCGCGGCCGGTAGCGCAAGAACTCAACTCAGTTGCGTGCCCGAAAATGCCCCGGCGGAGTTTTCGTCTACACCCGGTTTTGGTGTCCCCGTTTGGGGGCATCTCGCCCGACTACGACGGGCAATAGGACTGGGTCGCGGCGCCGACGAAGAAGCCGCTCTGGTCGACCGACCAGTTCGCAGGCCCACTGATTTCCACAGCCACCTGTTCTGGCGGTTGGCCCGCCGCGACGTACTCGCACACCGCTTCGGCGAGCGCGATGGCATCCTCAGGTGTGGAGTACGGGATGCCCTCGTCGTCAAGCACCCCGATGAAGATGTCGTCGGTTTCGTCGGCGAAAGCCGGCGAGGCGGTCAAGGTGGCCAGGCCGGCGGCGACGGCGACCGCTGAAAGAACGATTTTGCCGCGCATGGCAGAACCTCCCCATTCGGGTTGTGATGGCGACACGCTACTCCTGGTGGAGCACCCGTGTTGCTGTTTGTCTGAAACCTTAAGTGCAGGTCGCTACGACTCGTCCGGGATTTGATGCCGAGTTTGGCAACGAGCCGGAGCATAGGGATCGTCGTCCTTGTGGTTCAACTTCTCCTGCAAATCCCGCTGGTCTTCGGTGGCCCGGGTGGCATCGGTGGGTATGGGCGGCGGGATGTTGCTTTGTTCCACGACTGAGCCTCCAAGCGTGTTCGGCATGAACAGACATGGTGAGGGTTCTCCGATTCGGCTGGGTCGAAACGCCCCGCAGGTCAACCCCTCAACTGATCTGGCTCAGCGTGTACTGCCGCGCCCAGGCCACCATCAGCTGCGCACCGCCGCTCAGGTTCGGAGGCCGCTTCTCCGACGCATCGAGTTGGAGGGCAAGGTGCATCGGGCCGGGCGGGAAAACCCATCGGTTCGTTGATTGGTAGACCGACATGCCGTCGATGTAGATGGTTATCGCGTCCGGGGTCCAGCTGACCGCGTAGTTGTGCCATTGCGTCGCGTCGACTTCGGTGGCCCCGCCTTCGGTGAGGTTCTGTGCCGAGTAATGCAGGAAATGGTTCACGCGTTGGCGCTCGGCGTTACCGAGGATCTCGACAAAGTCGATCTCCCCGCCGACCGGCCAATTCTCGGCGTCGGGCCACAGTAGGGCGACGGCGTGATAATCGGCTGCGCCTGCGGGCACCTTCAGGCGGACCTCCCACGCCCCGTACTTCTGGCCGGCGTCCCACGAAAGTCCGCCGGTGTTGCCGGCTGCGTCACCGGTGATCACCATGACGCCGTCGACAAATGAGATCGCCTCCGGCGTGCGCCGTCCCCATCCGTTGTGGCCGGGAGAGTCGTATATGTACCAGGCGTCGGACAGCGCCTCAAACCCGGTGAATGTGGTCTCCTTCGGTGTTCCCCAGCCGTAGCGGCCCCCGGCGGTGGTCGTGTCGTCGCCACCGGGGACGCCCGCGCGGATACCGACGTTCGTGGTCGCCGTTGAGCCCCAGCCGGGGATCAGGAAGCCGAGCAGCCCGTGGACGTGCCACCCGTTGCCCGGGCCGTCATCGCTGACGGTGACCGCGAACAGATCCGTGCCGTCGTAAGCGAATCCGTCCCCCGGCGAGTAGACGAACATGCCGCTGGTGTCGATGACGACGGTGCCGCCATTGGTGGGCCGGCCGGCAGTGTAGGTGAGTACGTCGCCGTCTGCGTCGGCGCCGAGCACCGATCCGGTGATCGTTCCGTCGGATCGGACGGTCAAAGTGTCGGGGTCGAAGGACACCGTTGGTGTGCGGTTGAAGAACGTTCGCCGTATCCACGTGAAGAAGTCCGGCTGGGCTGCAGCGGGTGCGACCGCGCGCGCAGCGGACGGGGCGGTGTCGCGCTCTTGGGCGCTGGAAGCGGTTGTGGCTGAACCCGGTTGCGGAGCACTCTGAGTCAGCTCTTCGTCGGGCTCGGGTGCCACGGCGGCGTCGTCTGAGGTCTCAATGTTCCCAGGCCCGGGGGCCGCCGCGTCGGCGGAGTCATCGGTGTCGGTAACGGGGGTGTCGGCAAGGTCGGTGTCAGCGAGGGGTTCGGGTTCTTCCTCGGACGAGGTTTCCTCGAACTTGCGCTCCTGTCCGGCGTCCTCCGGCAAAGCGGCCGGATCTTCGTTGAGAGCTGCCGATGATTCGCTCTCGTGCTCAGACTCGCGAGATTCCCTGCCCGCGGCGGGATCTTCGCTCTCATCGACTTTGCTATAACTCGTTGACGGCGACGAAATCGCGGGTGAGCCGCCGCTATTGGCGCGCTCAGCGCCGGAGCCGGCAGCGGCCTCGCGAGACTGGCCTGAATCGGAATCCGCGGAAGTATCGGCAAACGCTTGCGTGGTGCTGCCGGCGATCATGAGACAGATCGTCACTGCGGCAAGGAATCCCGCGAGACGAACGGCGTGCGCCATCAGGGTGCGAGATACTGACCCAGCGAACCTGACAGCCATGAGACGGGACAGTAATCCGCACGCGGTTGCTGCGTGCGATTTTGCCGAGAAGTAAATTGTGACGGTTTAGCAAAGGCGGACCGGCGTCAGATGCGAACCACCCGACGGATCGCGATCTGGTCGGTCTGGCAAAGCCGACAGCTCAGCGTGCGGACTTTGAGGCGCACATTCGCAATGCGCAATGCGCGCTGACACATCGGGTATGGGCACCCGCACGACAGCGTCACCCACCACTGTGCCGGATGGGCAACGGGATTGCAGAGTCTGTGGCAGGCACAGAAGATGTCGTGCTCGAAGTCCAGCTCGGCCAACGATTCCTCGAGCAATGTGGTCACGGCCACCAAGGCTAAAGTCAAGGTCGAGACTTTTGCGTGAGGCGCGCGCAAGAAACGCCGCCCACCTGTGCAAAATTCGTCTCGGATCGGTTCGGGTGCCCGATCCGGGGCTAGAGCACTTTAGAGAGGAAGTCTCGCAGTCGCGGATGCTTGGGGTTGTCGAATAGTTCCGCAGGCGGCGCGTCCTCGACGATATTGCCGTCGGCCATGAATACGACCCTTGAGGCGACCTCCCTGGCGAACCCCATCTCGTGCGTCACCACCACCATCGTCATTCCGCCCTCGGCCAGATCACGTAGCACCTCGAGAACGTCGCCGACCATCTCGGGGTCGAGCGCGCTGGTGGCTTCATCGAAGAGCATGATCGACGGGTTCATTGCCAGCGCCCGCGCTATCGCGACACGCTGCTTCTGCCCACCGGACAGGGTCGCTGGTTTCACGTGGGCCTTCTCTGCCAGACCCACCTGATCAAGAAGCTCGAGCGCCTTCTTCTCGGCCGCCGCTTTGTCCATCTTCTTGGTGAGAAGCGGTGCCAGCGTGACGTTCTCGATCACCGTCATGTGCGGGAAGAGGTTGAAATGCTGGAACACCATGCCGATGTGCTGGCGTACCTTGTCGAGGTTCACCTTCGGGTCGGTGAGATCGAACTCGTCGACCACTACCTTGCCTCCGGTGATGTCCTCGAGCTTGTTGAGGCAGCGAAGGAAAGTCGACTTACCGGAACCGGACGGGCCGATGACGCAGACCACCTCACCCTGGCTGACGGTCGTGTCGATACCGTCGAGCACCACCAGATCGCCGAAGGATTTCTTGAGTCCTTCGATTCGGATCTTGACGGTGCCGGCGGGTTCGGCGGCGGCCTCGGGTGCGAGTCCGGTCATTTCACGAGCCTCTTCTCAAGTCGGTCCGAGAGTTTGGTGAGCGCCATGATCACAACGAAGTAGATGATGCCGATGATCAGCCACATGTTGAACGATTGGTAGTTGCGAGCGATGATCAACCGCCCGGTCTGCGTTAGTTCGGCGATGCCGATAACCGACAGGATTGAGGTGTCTTTGAGGGTGATGACGAACTGGTTCACGTAGGACGGGATCATCGTACGGATCGCTTGCGGCAGAATGACTTTCCGCATCGTGGGTAGGTAACCGATGCCAAGGCTGCGGGATGCTTCCATCTGGCCCTTGTCCACCGACAAGATTCCGCCGCGGACGATCTCGGTCATGTAGGCACCGGCGTTCAGCGAAAGCGTGATGATGCCCGCAGTCAGCGCCGTCATCTGAAAGCTGAGCGCCGACGGAATGCCGAAGTAGATGAAGAACGCCTGCACCAGAAGTGGCGTGCCACGGAAGATGTCGACATAGGTGGTCCCGATGGCACGTAGCCAGATCGACCGCGACACCCGCAACAAACCGAACAGCAGGCCCAGGAGAAGCGCGATGGCGATGGACACCACCGTCAGGATCAGCGTCATCTTCAGGCCTGCCATCAGCACCGGGAAGGTGCTTTTGATCAGGCCGAAGAAGGAGTTGTCGGCGACGACGGCGTCCTCGCCCAGATAGCTTTCGACAATCTGGTCGTAGCGACCGGACTCCTTGAGGTTCTCCAGGCCGTCGTTGAACAGTCCTAGCAATTCGGCGTTCTGGCCCTTGTTGACGGCGAATCCGTAGCTGGACCCCTGCTCCTTCGGCGTCACGGTTTTGAACCCGTTTCCCTGCTGGATACCGTAGAGCAGCACCGGATAATCCTCGAACACCGCTACCGAGTTGCCGGTCTTCACTTCCTCGAACATTGACGCCGAATCGGCGAAGGAAACCACCTCAAAGCCGTACTCGTCCTTGATTGACCGGGCGAACTCCGCCCCCTCGGTGCCGTTCTTGACCGCTACCCGCTTGCCTCGCAGGTCCGCGTAGGAACTGATGTCGGTGTTGCCATCGAGTACGGCCATCTGTACTCCGGACTCGAAGTAAGGGTCGGAGAAATCGAAGACCTTCTTGCGGTCCTCGGTGATCGACATGCCCGCAATGACACCCGCCGCCTGGTTGGCTTGCACCGCCTGCAGCGCCGCGTCGAAACCGAGAGGCTTGATATCTACGGTGAAGCCCTGATCCTTGGCGATCTCGCGCATCAAATCCATGTCGATACCGACGAGATTGCCACTGGCGTCCTGGAATTCGAACGGCGCGAACGTGGTGTCCGTGGCGATGACGTAGTTTTCTTCCTGCGCCGATGCTGTGGCCGGTGATAGCAGGCCGACGCCGAGCAGACTCACCAGGAGAGCGGTCAGCATTCCTGTCAACACCCATTGGTGGGTGGGCGCTGTGCTGCGTTCGGCAATGGGTGACCATTCGGCTCGCATCGTGTCTCCCGCGTAGTTTCCCTCGACATGGCAGCTGGCGAATTCACGCTAGCGGCAAGCACGACGTCCCGCCGGTTAACTTCGATCTTCGGTGAACCGGTGATAGCGAGTCAGATCTCGCGTCGGAGACGAGCACCGCCGCGGTCAGGGAGGATTTTTTGTCGGAGGTGTTTGCGAG
>JAGQTR010000127.1:6003-10690 GCA_020438915.1 Mycobacterium sp. | reverse complement strand
CGATCCGCAACGGCGACACCCAGGTCGCCCAGGTGCACGGCGGGGCGGCGGCGTTCGCGCAGCTCTCGGCGATCCCCGATGTGCGCACGGCGCGGATCGTCACACCGCGGGTGCTGCACCTGACGCTGCGTGCGCAGCAGCCCGCGCTCGAGGATGCGCAGGTGCGACAGGCCATTCTGGGTTTGCTCGATGTGAACTTGCTGGCCGCCGTCGGGGCCGGCGTCGACAACGCCGTCACGTTGGCGCAAGCGCAGATACGTACCCCGTCGGACCCCGGCTACGTTCCGACCGCTCCACCGGCGATGACCCGGGAGCAGGCCATGACGTTGCTGGCCGGTGCGGGGTATCAGGTCGACCCATTGCCGACCCCGGAGCCGCCCGCCCCTAGTCCGCCGGAGAACAACCGCGGCCATCTGACCAAGGACGGCCAACCATTGCGCTTGGTGCTCGGTGCGGCCGCCAACGATCCGACGTCGGTCGCGGTCGCCAACACCGCCGCCGACCAGTTGCGCAATGTCGGGATCGCGGCGTCGGTGTCAGCCCTGGACCCGGTCGTTCTCTACGGCGAGGCGCTGGTCAACAACCGTGTCGACGCGGTGATCGGCTGGCATCAGGCCGGCGGCGATCTGGCGACCGCGCTGGCGTCCCGCTTCGGCTGTCCCGCGCTGGAGGCGACCGCCGTCCCGACCACCACGGCGCAGCCGTCGGCGACACCCCCAGACTCAAGTGAGCCGACGCCGGTCGCGACACCACAAGCGACATCGACACCCTCGCCGACACCCTCGCCGACATCGACACCCCGAAGGTCTGTTCCTCCCGGGACCACCACGACGGCCGCGCCGCCGCCGGCGCCCGACACCGGTCAGCTTGTCCAGGTGCCGAGCAACATCACCGGCATCTGCGACCGCAGCATCCAACCCCGGATCAACGCGGCGTTGCGCGGCACCGCGGACATCGGCGAGGTGATCGACGAGGTCGAGCCCAGCCTGTGGAACATGTGGACGGTGCTGCCGATCCTGCAGGACACCACCATCGTGGCGGCCGGGCCGCGCCTGCAGAACGTCAGCTTGACCGGTGCCGTGCCGGTCGGAATCGTCGGCGACGCCGGCAACTGGGTCAAGCTCCCTCAGTGACCTCCTGAGCCGTGACCTCCCGAGCCTCGGCCGTCGTGACCTTTAGGTGTCGCCGCCGGCGCACCGCGATGCCGTAGGCGGTATAGGCACCGACGGCGAACACCGCCAGCAGCCAGAGCGGAGGATGGGCGAGCGCCCACACGAACAGCGTCGCGAACAGCGGCGCTCGCTGGGTGATGGCCAACACCCCGGCCGCGCAGCTCAGGGACACCGCAGCGATGTGCAGTTCGGTGCCGGCCCATTGATTCAGAACAATCGTGACCAGCGCGCCGGCGGCCGCACCCGTTGCCAGCGCCGGGGTGAGCAGGCCGCCGACCGCGCCCGCGCGCAGAAACAATGCGGTCAGCAACGGTTTCAGCAGCAGGATCGCCGCTGCTGTGCCCACGGTCAGCTGGTTGTTCATGCTGACGTCCAAGACACTGCGGCCGTTTCCGGGCAGCTCGGGCAGCCAGATCGAGCAAATGCCGGTCAACAGTCCGGTCGCTGCGATGGCGGGAATCAACATCCACGAGCGACCGAGTGCCGCTCCTTTGGCTGCCGCCATCAGCCGGTCGAAGGACAGGCCGATGGCGACGGCCAGCGGGGCAAGTGCGGCGGCCAAGAATATGAATAGGTAGGACAAGTCGGAATCTGGCCACACCAGCGGGTGCTGCAGGTGAGTGACGGGTGCGGCGACCGCGACCGCCACACTCGACGTGATCAACGCGGTCCCGAGCGCCCGCGGATGCCAGGTGCCGAGCAGGATGCGGGCGGCGAACAGCGCCCCCGCCAGCGGCACGCTGTATACCGCGCCCAGACCCGCTCCCGCTGCACAGGCCAGCAGGATCTCGCGGTCGCGGGCGGTGAGCGTCAGGCGGGAAGTGCCGATATCGCCCCAGACAGCAGCGAGTTGACGTGGTGCGCCCTCGCGGCCGAGTGAGGCCCCCGATCCCACGAGCAGCACCTGCAGAACGGCGTCGATCGCCATCGGCAGCCGGGGGATACAGCGGTGCGCGGCGATCGTAGTCGCCAGCGCCGGAACCTCGGACCAGCGCCGAAGCAGCCACCAGCCGCAGCCCGCCAGCGCCCCGCCGACCATCGGACCGAGGGCGCGACGGACATGATTGCTGCCCGAGACACCGTCCATCAACGTGCCGAAGCTGTAGCGGTAGGTGAGGTGCTCGATGGCGTGTAGCAGCAAGGTGGTCGCCGCTCCGGCGACGCCGGCGAGCAGGCCGATGATCATGATTGCGCAGCTGAACTCAACCGTGCGCCGCGTCACGAGGCGAATGTATGTCAGCACCGCTGCACGCGCAGTGCGATCAGCGGGCAAGCTTGACGGTATGGAGACCCCGCGACTGCTCTTCGTCCATGCCCACCCCGACGACGAGACCCTCACCACGGGCGCGACGATCGCGCACTATGCAGCCCGCGGAGCCCAGGTGCAGGTCCTCACCTGCACGCTCGGTGAGGAGGGCGAGGTGATCGGCCGGCGTTGGGCGCAGTTGGCCGCCGATCGGGCCGACCAGCTGGGTGGGTACCGCATCGCGGAGCTCAGCGCGGCGCTGGCCGCCCTCGGTGTGGACCACCCACGATTTCTGGGCGGTGCCGGTCGCTGGCGAGACTCCGGGATGGCGGGAACACCGCCCCGGCAACGCCAGCAGCGCTTCGTCGACGGCGACTTCGACGAGCAGGTGGGCGCGCTGGACGCGGTGATCGCTGAGCTTCGGCCGCACGTGGTGGTGACTTACGACCCGAACGGCGGCTATGGACACCCCGACCACATTCACGCCCATCGGGTGACGACTGCGGCGGTCGAGGCCGCCGAATGGCGGGTGCCCAAGCTGTACTGGGCGGTGACCTCGGCTACGGCGATCTCGGCCGGGTTGGCGGCGTTGACCGATGTGCCGGAGCAATGGACCCGGATGACCGGTGCGGAGCTGGGTGTTCATGGCTTGCGCGGTTTCGCCGACGACGAGATCGATGCCGCGCTGGACCTCCCCGAGCGGCTGGCGGCAAAGGAGGCCGCGCTGCGGGCGCATGAGACACAGGTGAGCGTGTCCCCGACCGGCCGGGCATTCGCGCTGTCGAACAACCTCGCCCTGCCGATCGTCGCCTGCGAGCACTACGTCCTGGCCGCCGGCGCTCCCGGCGAGCGTGACGACCGCGGCTGGGAGACCGACCTGCTGGCCGGACTGCACGTGGGTTGATCGGCGGCAAGCGGGTAGGCTGCCCCCACCGACTGCGCACGGAGGGGAACCTGACTGGGTCGTCCGCGCCGGCTTCAGACCGGCTCCGCCTCGTGGTGCTGGCCTTGCTGGGCGTCGACGGCGTGCTCTCGGCCTTGATGGCCACGTTCTTTTTGCCGTTGCGGGTCGGTTCGGTGCCGCTGCCGGTCAGCGCGCTGCTCAGTGGCGTCCTGAACGCGCTGCTGGTCTGGGCGGCGCTGGAGTGGACGACCAACCCCCGCCTGGCAGCGCTACCCCTGTGGACTTGGTTGCTGACCGTCGTGGTGTTCACCTTCGGCGGCCCCGGTGAGGACATCGTGTTCGGTGGGGCCGGGGTCTTGGAGTTCGGTCCGCTTCTTCTCATCGCGCTGGGTGCGGTTCCGGCTGCGTGGGTACTGATGCGCCGCACACCGCGGGCGATCGTTGGGGCGGACCCCGCCGCCGGTCGCGGGTGACTACTGTGACCGGTATGCCAGGCGCAGCGGTTTCAGATAGTGAGGCGCGCGGATGATCCGCGACAACGCCGGGGTTACAGGGAAGTGGCTCTGAACACCCAGCGTGGCGCCGATCTGCCCAGTCCGGCCGTTCCGCCGAGGTCGCAAGCACCCGGCACGGCCGCCCTGAGACGGGTTGTGCGTCGGGCCCGCGACGGCGTGGCCCTCAACGTCGACGAGGCGGCGATCGCTCTGACCGCGCGTGGGGAGGCCCTGGCCGACCTGTGTGCCAGTGCCGCGCGGGTGCGTGATGCCGGACTGGTCGCCGCAGGCCGCCGCGGCCCGAACGGCCGGCTGCCGGTCAGCTACTCGCGCAAGGTGTTCATACCCGTCACCCACCTGTGCCGCGACACCTGCCACTACTGCACGTTCGTGACGGTGCCGGGCAAGCTACGGGCCGAGGGTAAGGGCATGTACATGGAGCCCGACGAGATCCTCGACGTAGCCCGCCGCGGTGCCGAATTAGGTTGCAAGGAGGCGTTGTTCACTCTCGGAGACCGCCCGGAAGCGCGCTGGGACGAGGCGCGGCAATGGCTGGACGAGCGCGGTTACGATTCGACGCTGGCCTACGTGCGGGCGATGGCGATCCGGGTGCTCGAGGAGACGGGATTGCTTCCGCATCTGAACCCGGGCGTGATGAGTTGGTCGGAGCTGTCGCGGCTCAAGCCGGTCGCACCGTCGATGGGCATGATGCTCGAGACGACCTCACGGCGGCTATATGAGACGCGCGGTGCCGCTCACTATGGCAGCCCGGACAAAGATCCCCAGGTGCGATTGCGCACCCTGGACGACGCGGGCCGGCTGTCCATCCCCTTCACCACCGGGTTGCTGGTGGGTATCGGTGAGACGCTCA
>JAGQTR010000127.1:0-5910 GCA_020438915.1 Mycobacterium sp. | reverse complement strand
GCCAAGGATCACACCGCGATGGCTTCGGTACCCGACACCGGCATCGACGAATTCGTTGCCACCATTGCCGTGGCCCGCCTGGTGTTGGGTCCCAAGATGCGCATCCAGGCGCCGCCGAACCTGGTGTCGCGCACGCAGTGCCTGGCACTGCTGGGTGCCGGCGTGGACGACTGGGGCGGGGTATCTCCGCTGACGCCCGACCACGTCAACCCCGAGCGCCCCTGGCCCGCGCTCGACGAGCTGGCTGCGGTGACCGAAGAGGCGGGCTACGACCTGGTGCAGCGGCTGACGGCGCAGCCTCAGTACGTACAGGCCCGCGGTGGCTGGATCGACCCCCGGGTGCAGGGCCACGTCGATGCTCTCGCCGATCCAGACAGCGGGTACGCGCTGGACATCAACCCCCACGGCAGCCCCTGGCAGGAGCCCGACGAAGCGATTGAGTCCTTGGGGCGCACCGACCTGCACGCCACGATCGACGCCGAGGGTAGGCGCACCGAGACCCGCAGCGATCTGGACAGCGCGTTCGGCGACTGGGAGTCGATTCGAGAGAAGGTGCACGAACTCGCCGCCCGGGCACCCGAGCGTCTTGGCACCGACGTGCTGGCCGCGTTGCGTTCGGCCGAGCGGGATCCGGCCGGATGCAGTGACGACGAGTATCTGGCGCTGGCGACCGCGACCGGCCCTGCTATGGACGCCGTTGCCGCACTAGCTGATTCAGTGCGTCGTGACACCGTGGGCGATGACGTGACGTTCGTCGTCAACCGCAACATCAACTTCACCAACATCTGCTACACGGGCTGCCGCTTCTGTGCGTTCGCCCAGCGCAAGGGTGATGCGGACGCGTTCTCGCTGTCCACCGACGAGGTCGCCGAGCGGGCGTGGGAGGCCCACGTCGCCGGTGCGACCGAGGTGTGTATGCAGGGTGGCATCGACCCGGAGTTGCCGGTCACCGGGTACGCCGACTTGGTGCGCGCGGTCAAGGCGCGGGTGCCGTCGATGCACGTTCATGCATTCAGTCCGATGGAGATCGCCAACGGAGTCACCAAGAGCGGCATGAGTATTCGCGATTGGCTGACCTCGCTTCGGGAGGCCGGTCTGGGGTCGATCCCGGGGACTGCCGCGGAGATTCTCGATGACGAGGTGCGCTGGGTGCTGACCAAGGGCAAGCTGCCGACCTCGCTGTGGATCGAGGTGGTCAGCACGGCGCACGAGGTGGGGCTGCGGTCGAGCTCGACGATGATGTACGGACATGTCGACCAGCCCCGGCATTGGGTCGGACACCTGCGGGTGCTTCGCGAAATCCAGGACCGCACAGGCGGTTTCACCGAGTTCGTACCGCTGCCGTTCGTACATCAGTCCTCGCCGCTCTACCTCGCGGGCGGGGCGCGGCCGGGCCCGACGCACCGCGACAACCGAGCCGTGCACGCGTTGGCGCGAATCATGTTGCACGGCAGAATCTCCAACATCCAGACCAGCTGGGTGAAGCTCGGTACCGAGCGCACCCAGGTGATGCTCAACGGCGGTGCCAACGATCTCGGCGGCACCCTAATGGAAGAGACCATCTCGCGGATGGCGGGCTCGGAATACGGCTCGTACAGGAGCGTGGAAGACCTCGTTGCCATCGCCGCCGGCGTCGGTCGTCCCGCCCGGCAGCGGACCACGACTTACACCCCGCTGGCCGCCTAGCCCCTTTCCGGCGAACGCGCGCGTTTGCACGCAGACACGCCGCGATTGACGTCACTTTGGGCGCGCTCGCAGATGTCGACCGTACCGTTACGGCCGGCCGGCTGGTAGGACGGATATGTGAAGCTGCGACGGATCTGCACCGACCGCACGCTGGAGCTGCAGTCCCTCTCCCCGGAGGGCGCGTGGGTGCCCTCCCAGGACCGGGCTGCGCTCGGCGGGGCGATATTCGATCCCGGCTTCGAGCTCGCCACCGCTCAGCGTCACCTGGAGCTCTCCGGGGGCGTGCTGCCGTTCCAGCCGGCGTCGTTTCGCGATTTCATGCTCTACGAACGGCATGCGATCGACGCCGCCCGCGGCCTGGTTCGACGATTCCATCCCGGTCAGTCGCGCGCGGCCGGTTGGGTCGAGAAGCTGGCGCGAAAGCCATTTCCCCTGTTCAAACCCAACGCACTGTTCTACCGGCAGCCGGTCTACTACATGTCCAACCACCTCAATTTCGTCCCCAGCGGTGCTCGGGTCGCGATTCCGTCCTACTCGTCGGCACTGGACTTCGAACTGGAAATCGGTTTCGTATTGAAAGCCCCGCTCTACGACGCGAGCCCACGGGAGGCCCTCGACGCGATCGGCGCATTCGTCGTCGTCAACGACTTCAGCGCCCGCGACGTTCAGCGCGCCGAGATGGCGACCGGGCTCGGACCGCAGAAGTCCAAGCACTTCGCCTCATCGATGTCGATGGTCGCGGTGACCGCCGATGAGATCCTGCCATGCATCGACGATCTCAGCGGGTCCGTCACGGTCAACGGCACCACCGTCAGCACGGTGTTCAGCCGCGGCATGCAATGGTCACTCGGGGAGGTGCTGGCCCATGCCTCCCACAGTGAACAGCTCTTTCCCGGTGAGCTTTTCGCCACCGGAACGCTTCCCGGCGGCAGCGGTATGGAGACCGGCAACTGGTTGCGACCGGGAGACCGGCTGTCGCTGGCCATAGACCAGATCGGTGAAATCAACCACTCGATCTCAGAATCCACGGAGCCGTCATGACCACCATCGCTGGATTACCGGCGCACGCGCTACTCGTCCACGCCCTCGTCGTACTCACCCCCGGGATCGCCCTGCTGGGGATTCTCTGCGCCTTCTGGCCCGCCGCGCGTCGCCGGTTCGTTTGGCTGGTGTTGGCGCTGGCGGCAGTCAATCTGGCGTTGACACCGCTGACCGTGGAGGCCGGTGAATGGCTGTACGACCGCCAAAGCGTGCACAGCGCGATCCTGGAAACCCACCAGGAGCGCGGCGAAACGATGATCTATTTCTCGGTGGCCCTGCTGGTGATGGCGATCGCGATCGCGGTGTTGCATCTGCTGACCAACGGCTCCGACAAGCCGCGCACCGCGGCGGTATTCGTGGTGGCGGTTCTCGCACTGGTGGTGGGTGCATCGTCGATCGTGGGCGTCGCGCGAATAGGCCACTCGGGTACCGAAGCCAAGTGGGGCGTCATCGCCGAATAGCACCACGTGCGTTGCTGCTACTGCGGGTATTCGTCCGGAGTTGCGTAAAAACCATTGGGCCAGGTTTCCGGTTCGTAGACATCTGCGGGTGCGTACGTGGGTGTGATGCGGACCCAGTCGATGTCAAGGTATGCGGTGTCGAAGTCAGGATCTCCGGCCCATCCAACCTGGTCGCGGTACCCCGAGGCAGGAAACCATATTCCGATCCAGAAACGAGATGCGCGATAGGGGACGTTGTCCTGGCCGAACGAGTCGCCGGTGTAACGCGCCACTTCGACGTCGTCGATGGACCATGCCACGAACGGATCGCGGCCGTCGCCGCCGGCGTGCCATTCATAGGCGTAGGTGTGGAACTCGCCGTCGGCGACGAGTGCACCGATATCGGGGCGCAGGGACACATTGCCGCCTTCGCCGCCGAACTTGCCGCCCCACGTGTTGGCCCGGGCGTAGTCGAAGCTCACCGGATCATCGGGTGTGCCGTCGTCGCGGGCGGTGGGGAATTCCCAGTCGATCTCGGAATTGCGGATGCGGTTGGGTTCGGTCCAGTATTCCGGTTGCGCGGGATGGTATTCGATGTAGTGGTAGCTCCAGAAAGCGCTGGCCGCCCCCAACGTTTGCGGCACCCGGGCACGGACCTCGTAGCGTCCGGAGGCGTAGTAATCGCGGGTGACGATGGTGGCGCCGACGCGGGTGGTGCGGTCTCCATGGCCCACGACGTCGCCGGTGTACCGATCGCCGTGCGCGGCCAGCCGCACGACGCCGTCAACAACCCCGACGTTGGCGGGAACGACGCCACCGTTGTCCCCACCCCAGGCTTTATCGGCGATGAGCCAGCGTCCGGAATCGATGCCATCGGTGAAGTCGTCGAAAAGTGCGGGTTGTGGGCTGGGGTAGGGGTTCGGGGTGTCCAGCCACTCATGGCCGTTGGCGAGCAGTGTGATGTCGTCGACGTAGAGGGCGCTGTCGTCGCCGCGCCAGTTCTCGGCGGCCACCTTGACCGACACCCAGCGATCCGGTGTGGTGAAAGCGATTTCGACGGGCTGCCAGGCAGTGTCGGTGATCAGCTGCCACGCATGCAGCGAGCCGTCGGGGCTGGCCACGGTGATGGTCGCGTCGCCGGCGTCGACTCGAGCGCGTGCGGTGAGCACATAGTCGGTGTTGGGTGCCAGCAGCATGGGCAGGTCCTGGGCGATGCGGCCGGTGCGTTCCGGCGTCGACACGATGCGCATCGTGGCGTCGGGTTGACGCACTGCCTGATCGAGAACCCAGCCATGGGCGTCGGGTGCGAACTGCCCGTTGGCGACGAGGTTTTGGCCGGGTTCGGGCAAGCTCACCAACGGCGGCGGTGATGCACCAGGGGCGGTCGGATCGATCGCTGGCGGATCCAAAGCGCCTTCGACGAACCGGACGTCGGTGACGGTGACGACGCCAGGCGGAGCGTTGCGCCCGGCGGCGACGAAGACGGTGACCTCCGTGTCCTCAGCGCCGGTGTAGACCGTCAATCGGCGTTCGGTGAGCGTCGCCGATTGCCCTGATCCGGTTTTGTCGAGCTGGGGTCCGTCGACGACCCCCCACACACCCCACACATCGCTGGGTGCAGACCCGCTGGTGCGCATGGTGAGGGCCAAGGTGTACAGCGTCTGCGGTTTCAGGTTGGTGATCCGTTGGGAAATGCGAGCATCGGTGGTCTCGGTCGCGGCCAGCTGCACCGCCGCATCGCCGCCCACGACGATGCTGGAGACATCCCCGGACAGCTGCCATCCGCTCAATCCCTCGGAGAACGTCGGATTCTGCAGCAGATTACTTGCCGCGGGTGGTTCCGGCTCGGGCGCTGGAGGTTCGGGTTCGGGTTCGGGTGGTTGCGGTGGTGTGGACACGGGGCGCACGTTGACGGTGACCGTGCTGGTGGCGGTATGCCCCGTGGCGCCGAGGAGGCCGAAGGTCAGCATGTGGAGCAGGCCGGCGAATCCGTGGATATGGAAACCGTCGTGCGCATCGGAGGCGGTGACGGTGAACGTGTCGGCGTAGGCGCCGCCGTCCCAGTCGGCCGGCGGGGTGTAGGTCGCCGACTCGCCGGTGATGCTCAACGCGCCGGCGGCGCTTCCGGTCCCGGTCGCCTTATCGTCGATGCTGTAGGTCAGGGTGTCGGTGTCGGCGTCCCGGGCAGCCAAGGAAAACAGTGGGCTACTCGCCCCCGGATTGATGCTCACCGACACCTCCTGGGGTGGGAAACTCGGTGCGGCGGGGGCGAACGTGCGCTGAAACCATTGCTGGATTGCGGTGAAGAACGGGACCGGTTCGCCCGTGGCCGCGGTGGCCACCGGGCCCGGGGTCACCGGAGCAGCGGCTGCCACGCCGACCTGCGCGTTGCTGTGGACGCTGCGGTCGATTGCCGACTGCTCGGCCTCACGGCGAGTCCAGGCCAACACGGCCAGCGGTGCCGGTGTGGGCGCTGGCGCAATTGGCGCACTTGGCGTACTTGGCGGCAGATTTTCCGGCAACGTCACCGCGGCAATCTGAGGGGTGGCAGCGGGCGTTGTCTGCGCATCCGGGTCGGTGGCGCGACTGCCCGCCGGGTCGTGCCGCTGGCCCGCCCGATCGTCCTCATCGCGGGGCGCCGCATTCGGCACGGTGTCGGGTGCGTGGTCGGTGACAGCTTCTGGTGCGGCTGCTACGGCGTCCTCGGTGGCGGCGTCAGCGATCTCAGCCTCGACAGTCTCGG
>JAGQTR010000126.1 GCA_020438915.1 Mycobacterium sp. | reverse complement strand
CGAAGCAGTGGTAGAAGGGCACCGGAATGCAGACCCTGTCCACCTCGGTGTAGCCGAGTCCCTCGCCGACCAGATAGCCGTTGTTGAGGATATTCGTGTGTGTGAGCGTCGCGCCCTTGGGAAAGCCGGTGGTGCCCGAGGTGTACTGGATGTTGATCGGATCCGAGGGGCGCAAACCCGTCCGCGCCTCGCGCAGTGCGCCGGCGTCGACCTCGGTTTCGACGATTGCGCGCCACTGCGCTGATCCGACGATGACGACCTCGCGCAGTTGCGGACAGCGACCGCTCACTGCATCGAGCATCTCGGCGTAGTCGGATGTCTTGAACGACGCCGCGGACAGCACCATCGCGACCGAGGACTGGTTGAGCGCGTACTCCAGTTCCTCGGTGCGGTAGGCCGGGTTGATGGTGACGAGAATCGCGCCGATCTGCGCCGTGGCGTACTGGATCATCGTCCACTCGGCGGTATTGGGTGACCAGATACCGACACGATCACCCGGCCTGATCCCCCGCTGCAGCAGTGCGGTGGCGATGCGCTGGGTGGCCTCGTGCAATTCCGCGTAGGTCCATCGACGCCCGGTAGCGCACTCGATGAGGGCATCGCGATCTTCGAATCGGTCCACCGTGCGGACCAGGTTGTCGCCGATCGTCTCATCCAGCAGTGGTGGTTCGTCGACTCCGGCGGCGTAGGACAACATCGGCTGCATTCCTCCACCGTGGATTTCGCACTCGGTCTGGGTACTGCACAGCGTAGGCCGCATTGAAGTGAGGATGGTTGAAATGTTTCGGTTGTTCACGCCGACCAGGAGTGGTCGATGACTTTCGATCTCACGCCTACCAAAGCTCAGCATGACCTTGCCCGCCGCGCGCACGACTTCGCCGAGCAGGTGGTCCGCCCGGTCGCCGCGGATTACGACCAGCGCCAGGAATTCCCGTGGCCGGTCCTGGAGGAGGCGGCCACCCAGGGCTTCTATAGCCCGCTGTTCTATCGGGATCTCATCGGCGACCCGACGGGGCTTTCGCTGCCGATGTTCATGGAGGAGTTGTTCTGGGGGTGCGCCGGCATCGGCCTGGCGGTGGTGATGCCCGCGCTGGCACTTTCGGCGATCGGGCAGGCCGCCTCCCCCGAGCAGATGCTGCGGTGGGCACCGGAATGCTTCGGCACCCCGGGCGATCTCAAACTGGCGGCGCTGGCGATCTCCGAACCGGAGGGCGGCAGCGACGTCCGCAACCTGCGCACCACGGCCCGCCGGTCCGGCCCGGGAGCCGACGCCGACTGGATCATCGACGGTCACAAAATGTGGATCGGCAACGGTGGTATCGCCAATGTGCACGTCGTCAACGCGGTGGTCGACGCGGATCTCGGCCATCGCGGTCAGGCGTTGTTCATCGTTCCGGGCGGTACGCCCGGCCTGGAGATGGTGCGCAAGCTGGACAAACTCGGCTGCCGCGCCTCGCACACCGCCGAACTGAAACTCCACGGCGTCCGGGTTCCCGCCGACCATCTGCTCGGTGGACACGACAAGCTCGAGCACAAGCTGGCCCGGGCCCGCGAGGCGGCCGGCGGCGCCAAACCCTCCGGCTCGGCAACCATGGGCACGTTCGAGCAGACCCGGCCCATGGTCGCCGCACAAGCGCTGGGGATCGCCCGGGCTGCAGTGGAGTACGCCTCGGAATACGCCAATCGGCGCGAAGCCTTCGGCGCTCCGATCATCGACAATCAGGGCATCGCCTTCCCGCTGGCCGACCTCGCGACCGCAATCGACGCCGCGCGGTTGCTGACCTGGCGGGCGTCCTGGATGGCCGCGACCGGTGTGCCCTTCGAGCGGGGCGAGGGTTCGATGTCGAAGCTGGCCGCCAGCGAGGTTGCGGTTCGAGCCACCGAGCGGGCTGTCCAGACGATGGGCGGCTGGGGATACATCAAGGATCACCCCGTCGAGAAGTGGTATCGGGATGCCAAGCTGTACACCATCTTCGAGGGCACCAGCGAAATCCAGAGGGTGGTCATCTCCAACGCTCTGGGTGCCGCAGACGGTAAGCCGCCGCTGCACTTCGACCTCGAACCGACCGGTGGAGCTTTGAACCGGGCGTTCGGACGGGGCACCCCGCTACGAACCCGGGCCGCCAACACCGCGCTGTCGATGAAGGACCGCGTTCCGGCGCCGGTGATGAAGTTGGCGATGACGGTACTTCGACCTCCGCGAAAGTAGAGCCGCGGCGGGCAGAGCCGCTAGTGTGCACCTGTGACCAGCGAGGACACTCTGCAGCAGGCGCTTGCCGGGGGTGCGCCCCAACGCGTCGGCTGGTTTCGCTTCTACTTCGCCGACGAACGCTGGGAGTGGTCCGACGAGGTGCAGATTCTGCACGGCTACCGGCCCGGCACCGTCACGCCGACCACCGACCTGGTGCTTTCGCACAAGCATCCCGCCGACTACCAGCAAGTCGCGGCGACCCTTGAGGAGATGCGCCGCGCTCACCGGCCCTTCTCCACTCGGCACCGCATCATCGACACCGGCGGCGACGTCCACGAAGTCGTGGTGATCGGCGACCAGCTCAAGGACGACTCCGGTCGCCTGATCGGCACCCACGGTTTCTACGTCGACGTCACCCCTACCGCAGAAATGACCAAGGCGTTCGTCTCCGCGACGCTGTCGGAGATCACCGAGAACCGCGCCGCCATCGAGCAGGTCAAGGGCATGCTGATGCTGATCTACCGGGTCGATGCCGATACCGCTTTCGAGTTGCTGCGGTGGCGCTCCCAGGAGTCGAACGTCAAGCTGCGTCTTCTCGCCGAGCGGCTGTTGACCGACTACACCGCACTCGCCTACGACGAGCTGCTGCCTCCGCGGGCGACCTTCGACCATCTGCTGTTGACCGCACACCAGCGCGTCGAAGGCGGCAGCGATACCGTGAAGCCGTGAACAGGTCACGGCGCGCGCTCATCATCGTCGACGTACAGAACGACTTCTGCGAAGGCGGCTCACTGGCGGTCACCGGCGGTGGATCGGTGGCGCACGGCATCAACGAACTGCTCGCCTCAGAACCTGGCTACGACCATGTGGTGGCCACCAAGGATTTCCATATCGACCCCGGCGATCACTTCTCCGACCAGCCGGACTTCGCCCGATCCTGGCCGCGGCACTGCGTCGCGTCGACCTCCGGCGCAGAATTTCATCCGGCTCTCGACGTCGGCCCGATCGAGGAAGTGTTCCTGAAAGGACGCTATTCGGCCGCCTACAGCGGGTTCGAAGGCACCGCCGAGTCCGGGACCACGCTGGCCGACTGGCTACACGCTCGCGAAGTCGACGCGGTGGACGTGGTGGGGATCGCTACCGACTACTGCGTGAAAGCGACCGCAGCCGACGCCGTCGCGGCCGGGTTCACCACCAGGGTGCTGCTGAACTTCACCGCGGGGGTTTCCCCCACGACGACCGCCGACGCCGTCGATGCGTTACGCACCGCCGGCGTTGTAGTTGCCCGTTAGCGCTACCGCACCGGTTTTGCCCGCCATACCCGGGTGACCGCCGGCCCCGTATCGTCTCCTTGTTCGGTTCCCGTTAACCCGGAGTGTGCACTTTGGCTTCCGCCACCAGTTCCGCCGCCAGTTCTAAGGACACCGCTTCGCCCGCGGTCATCCCCACCGCGCAGCCCGACACGCCACCCCATACCGCCGCCGCGCCGACAGAGATGTGGCCCGGCAAGGCCTACCCGCTGGGCTCGACCTATGACGGATCTGGAAGCAACTTCGCCGTCTTCAGCGAAGCCGCCGAGGCGGTGGAACTGTGCCTGTTCAATCCTGACGGCACCGGCGGGTTCGTCGAGACCAGGCTGCCATTACCCGAGGTGGACGGCTTCGTGTGGCACGGCTTCGTCCCCGAGGTCGAACCGGGCCAGCGGTACGGCTACCGGGTGCACGGCCCCTACGACCCGGCCGCGGGTCAACGCTGCAACCCCAACAAGCTGCTGCTCGACCCGTACGCGAAGGCGATCGAGGGCCGGCTCGCGTGGGGCCAGTCGCTGTTCGGCTACGACTTCGGGGACGAGAACTCGCGCAACGACGACGACTCCGCCGACCGGATGATGTACTCGGTCGTGATCAACCCGTTCTTCGACTGGACCGGCGACCACAGGCTGAACACCCCGTACAACGAGTCGCTGATCTACGAGGCGCACGTGAAGGGCCTCACCGAGCTCCACCCCGACGTTCCCGACGAGATCCGCGGCACGTACAGCGCCATCGCGCACCCGTCGATCATCGAGCACCTCAAGCGCATCGGCGTGACCGCCATCGAGCTCATGCCCGTGCACCAGTTCGTCAACGACTCCACGCTTCAGGAGAAGGGGCTGACGAACTACTGGGGCTACAACACGATCGCGTTCCTCGCACCGCAGAACACGTACTCGTCGGCCGGGCAGCGCGGGCAGCAGGTGCAGGAGTTCAAGGGCATGGTGAGGGCTCTGCACGCGGCAGGAATAGAGGTCATCCTCGACGTCGTGTACAACCACACCGC
>JAGQTR010000125.1 GCA_020438915.1 Mycobacterium sp. | reverse complement strand
CCGAACTGGAACTCCTGCACGATTCCCGTCGCGATCCCCATCGCGAAGATGAGTCCGTAGATCCTCACCCAGAACAGCGACAGCTGGCGCCACTTGGGATCTCCGGTGCGCACCGACTTGATTCCGAGGATCACCAGGATCAGTCCGACGCCCAGGGACATCGGCGGGAAGATGAAGTGGAAGCTGATCGTCAACCCGAACTGGATTCGGTGCAGCATCTCGGTTGTCATCTGGTGCTCCGGGTCGTCTGTCGATCTGGCGTGATGGCTGTGGCGTCGGTGTCGGTTGCGTCGTCGGAGGTGGCTGGGTCAGGGGCCCGCCCTGTCAGAGCACCTGGCCGATGTCGCGGATGTTCGAGCGGGCCTGGGCCCAGACCTCGGCGAAGTCGCCGCCGAAGGTCAACTTGGAGGTCGTGAGTGCGAAGCCCTTGACCTGTTCGAGAGTGGTCTGGGGCGGCATCGACAGCGCTCGTGGATCGGTCACGAAGTCGATGAGCGCGGGACCGGGGTGCGCAAAGGCCGCTTCTATCGCCGGGCGGATCCGATCGGCTGTCTCCACCCGCTCGCCGTGGATCCCCACAGCGTTGGCCAGGGCTCCGAAATCGGGGTTCTTCACGTCGGTACCCCAGGGTTGGTAGCCGACGACCATCATCTCTGCGCGCACCATCCCGAGGGTGGAGTTGTTGAACACCATCAACTTCACCGGTACGTCCAGCCCCGACGCTGTGAGCAACTCGCCCATCAGCATGGTGAACCCACCGTCGCCGCACATGGCGATGACCTGGCGGTCCGGCGAGCCGATCTTCGCTCCGATGGCCTGTGGCATCGCGTTGGCCATCGAACCGTGGCTGAACGAAGCCAGGATCCTGCGCCCCTCACGCATGTGGAGGTAGCGGGCACCCCACACGTTGCACATGCCGGTGTCGACGGTGAACACGGCGTCATCCTCTGCCAGGTCGCTCAGCGCGGTGGCGACCATCTCGGGCCGTAGGCCCTCGCCGCTGCCTTCGTGGGTGACGTAGGTCTGGAGCTTCTCGACCGCCTTGTGGTGGTGTTTGGTGACCGCGTCCAGGAACTTGGTGTCGGAGCGGGCCGAGAGTCGCGGCAGCAGTGCCCGGAGCGTCTCTCCGACATCGCCGACGAGCCCGACATCGACGCTCGCCCGACGGCCCAGATGCGCTGGATTGTCATCCACCTGGATGATCTTCGGGCCGGACGGCAGGAAGGCGTGATAGGGGAAATCGGTGCCCAGCATGATCAAGAGGTCGCAACTGCCGAGGGCGCCGGCGGCGCCACCCCAACCGAGCAGTCCTGTCATTCCGACTGCATTCGGGTTGTCGGCCTCGAGGACGTCCTTGCCCCGGTATGCGTACGCGATCGGTGCCTTCAGTGCAGCTGAGAGTTGCAGCACCTCGTTCCTGGCCGCCCGGGTGCCCTCGCCGCCGTAGATGGCGATGTTGGATGCGGCAGCGATCAATTCGGCAGCCTCGTCCAACGCCGAGTCGCACGGGCGGATCACAGGCCGCTCGGTGACGATCGGGTGTTTGACCATCTCGTGGCGTACCTCCTGGGCGGCGATGTCCCCGGGGACGATCACCATCCCCACGCCACGCCCCAGGATGGCTGCCTGCAGTGCGAGCTCGGACAGACGCGGCATCTGATCCGGTGTGGTCAGCGTGCCTATGTAGTTGCAGCAGCCCGAGAAGATCTGCTCGGGATTGGTCTCCTGGAAGTAGCCGGTGCCGATCTCGGTGCTCGGGATGTGTGTGGCGATGGCGAACACCCGCGCACCGTTGCGTTGGCAGTCGTACAGGCCGTTGAGGAGGTGGACGCTGCCCGGGCCGGACGAGCCCAGAACAGCGGTGGGACGCCCGGAGATCTGGGCGTCCGCCCCGGCCGCGAATGCTCCGGCCTCCTCGTTGCGCACGTGGACGAACTCGATCTCCGCCTCGTGACGGCGCAGCGCGTCGACGATCGGGTTCGCTGAGTCTCCGACGATCCCATAGACCTTGGAGATCCCGGCTTCGACCATCTGGTCCACGAGCACTTCAGCAACGGTCTTCGACATCGTGTGTCTCCTTGGTGTACGCCGCTGGCGTGTTGATCGGCTGTCTGGTCGATTGGCTGGTCGGTGATCCGACTAGTGATTGATCGGCAGGTATTCCGGATTCCACATGGCGGTCTCCACGGCTTCGATGGGGTCCGGCACCGGCACCCTGTTGAGTCCGGAGTCCACAGCGGCCTTGATCACCTCGACCGCAACCGTGGCGGACACCTCTCGGAGCCGTTCGATGCTCGGCAGCAGGCCCTTGGCGGGATCGGACGGGTCGGCCAGGCTGGCCAGGGCGCGCGCACCGGCGAGGAACATCTTGTCGGTGATCAGCGACGATCTGCACACGATGGTGCCCAACCCGAGGCCGGGGAACAACAGTGCGTTGTTGGCCTGGCCGATCATGTAGGTGGTGCCGTCGAGATCGACGGGGCCGAACGGGCTCCCTGTCGCCACGAGCGCCTGGCCATCGGTCCAGGCGAGGATGTTCGCGGGGGTCTGTTCGGCCAGGTACGTCGGGTTCGACATGGGCAGCACGACCGGTCGGTCACATCCCGAGTGCAATGAGCGGATGATCTCCTCACTGAACGCACCGGTCACACCCGATGTGCCCACGAGCATGGTCGGTTCGAGGTTCGCGATCACCTCGGCCAGCCCGAGCGTGCCGTCGGCGGCACGCCAATCGGCGGCCAGTTCGGGGTCCTTGCCG
>JAGQTR010000124.1 GCA_020438915.1 Mycobacterium sp. | reverse complement strand
TGACGACATTGCGATCGTGCGGGTGCAGCGGGTTTCGCGCCCATGAACCCGACGACACGGCGCTGGGCCCGGGCCGCGGAGCTGACCGTGCAGGGCTGGCAGTACCTGGTGTTGTCGGTGATGGGTGTGGTCGTTCTCGCCGGCTCAGTCGTCGCGGCGCTGTTGCTGAACCGGACCGACCAGGTCTCCAATCAACTCATCGAGCACATCCAACCCGCGCGGGCGGCGGCGTTCCAGCTGCAGGCGGCCCTGCGCGATCAGGAGACGGCGGTGCGTGGGTATCTGATCACGTCGGATCCACAGTTTCTGAAACCCTATGAGGAAGGTCGCCTGGTGGAGCTACAGGCGTCCGCGGATATCCGGATCCTGGAACAGGAGCGTCCGGATCTGCTCGACGATTTGGACGCCATCGAGCTGGCCTCGGGATCCTGGCGTACGTTGTATGCCAAGCCACTGATAAACGCCGTTCGATCCGGAGACGCAGCCGTCGCCTTCGCGGAGTCGAGCACGCTCGGCAAAACCGAATTCGACCGCCTGCGAGCGCTTTTCGATACTCAAAACGAGCATCTCGCGCAGGCGCGCGACGAGGGGATCAGCGAGCTCGCCCGGATTCGATCCTGGCGCAACGGTGTCCTACTGGTGATGCTCGCGGCGTTCGCGGTGACGATGCTGCTGCTTGCGATACTTCTGCGACGAGCACTGGTGCGCCCGCTCGCCCTCCTGGCCGCATCGTGCCGGCGCATCGCGCAGGGAAACTTCGGCGAACGGATTCATCCTATGGGGCCCAAGGATATCCGCGCTATCGGTACCGACGTGGAAGACATGCGTCAGCGGATCGTGGAGGAACTCCAGTCGTCGCAAACAGCTGCCGAGGCACTCGACGCCCAGGCCGACGAGCTTCGGCGCTCGAATGCCGAGTTGGAGCAGTTCGCCTACGTGGCATCCCACGATCTGCAGGAACCGCTGCGCAAGGTGGCGTCGTTCTGTCAACTGATCGAAAAGCGCTACGGCGACAAGCTCGACCAGCGAGGCATCGAGTACATCGGTTTCGCGGTCGACGGGGCCAAGCGGATGCAAGTGCTCATCAACGATCTACTGACCTTCTCGCGGGTCGGCCGACTCAACGCCGCCGAGGCCGACGTCGATCTGGACAGCGCGTTGGACACTGCATTGGCGAATCTGGCTACTTCGGTCGAGGAATCCGGCGGGGTCATCGAACGTCCCCCGGGCGGTTTGCCGACGGTAAAGGGCGACCCGACGCTGATGGCGATGCTGTGGCAGAACCTGATCGGCAACGCGGTGAAGTTCCGGCGCGAGGCGGTGGCACCCCGCATCGTCATCGAATGCCGTCCCGGGGCCGGCGATGACGATTCGGACTGGCACTTTTCGCTGTCGGACAACGGAATCGGAATCGCGCCCGAGTTCATCGACAAGGTCTTCGTCATCTTCCAGCGCCTACACGGCCGCGACTCCTACAGCGGCACGGGTATCGGTCTGGCGCTATGCAAGAAGATCGTGGAACAACACGGTGGGTCCATCTGGATCGACACGTCCTACACCGGGGGCACCCGGTTCCGATTCACCCTGCCTGTCGCTGAAAATGACACCGAGACCCCAAGCTGGAAGGATCACCTGCATGACACCGGCTGAACGCGCCATCGACGTTTTGCTTATCGAGGACGACCCGGGTGACGAGTTGATCACCCGGGAAGCCTTCGAGCACAACAAGATCAAGAACACGTTGCACGTCGCGCACGATGGTGAGGAGGGGCTGGACTTCCTGTACCGGCGCGGCGCCCACGAGGGCGCGCCGCGTCCGGACCTGATTCTCCTTGATCTCAACCTGCCGAAGTACGACGGCCGGCAGCTGCTGGAGCAGGTCAAGTCCGACCCCGAGCTCAGCCACATCCCGGTGGTGGTGTTGACCACGTCGTCGGCCGAAGAGGACATTCTGCGCAGCTACAAGCTGCACGCCAACGCCTATGTGACCAAGCCGGTGGACCTCGACCAGTTCATGA
>JAGQTR010000009.1 GCA_020438915.1 Mycobacterium sp. | reverse complement strand
AGGAAGTCGTAGACGAAGCTGTCGACCGTGGGCAGAACGAAGTCCGGATACCAGATGTAGATCTGGTCGGAGACGAGGTACCCAAACGGAATCCAGTTGATCAGCCACGGCCCCAGTTCCAGGGAAACGTAGTTGGCCCAGTACCGCGAGACCGAGTAGACGCCGTCGATGAGGTCCGAGGCCGCGTTTTGGGTGGCCGGCTCCTCAAGCGACTCCCGCCCCGCGACGCCGGCCAAGCCGCCGTGGGGCACAGCTTCAGCGTCGGTGTCCGGTCCAGCCGGTGCGATCGTCACGGTTGCGGGGTCGTCGTGGCTTTTCAACTTGACCGTGACGACCCGACCGTCTGCGACCGGAGCAAGCTGTTCGATCAGTGCCAAGGCGGAATTCAGGTCATCTTCGGAAGGTGGCTGCGTCGGTGCGCCCGAGTGGTCTTCAACGATGTCGGCGGCGAAGTTCGCAGGTCGCACGACCTGAATGGTGCGCATTGATTCCGGCGGCACCGAGGTTGTCATGGCGAGCGCACCGAGGCTCAGCGCGGCGACCCCGGTCGTGAGTACCGCGCGTGTAGAAGCGTTCATCCGGATCCCACCTGCTCCTGTCTGGTCCCGACCACGACCAACTTACGCGCTAGGCAGCTGATTTGCGGTATTTCGCGGTGGGACACGAGCGCGTGCGTAGCTTACGCTATTTGGCTCAGCCGGTGGTCGCCACACCCCGTATTGTTCGACGGTGACCGCGATCGATCCCGAGCAGCTCAGCACCTGTCTGCGGGTGCTGTCCCAGATTGAGGCGTTGCCCCCCGAACACCCCGATGCCGTGGCGGTGCGGCGGGCTACAGCCGGCATCTTCAAGTCGGTGAAACTGGCACGCCGCAGAGCCAAGCGCGACGTGGTGGCGGCTGCCGATCGTGCCGTCACCGCCGCCACCGCCACCGGCGCGCCGGGTCGCATCGATGACGAAACCCAGGGCTTACCTTTGGTGTCCGCCGCGGTGGGAGCCACTGCGGGCACGCTGCTGCGCTCGCGGGCCTGTTACATCTGCAAGGGCCGCTACTCGGTGGTCGACGCCTTCTACCACCAGCTGTGTCCCGGGTGCGCCACCTTCAATCGAGTCAAGCGCGACGCCCGAACGGATCTCACGGGACGTAGCGCCCTACTGACGGGGGGACGCGCCAAGATCGGGATGTATATCGCACTGCGGCTGCTGCGCGACGGCGCGCACACGACCATCACCACCAGGTTTCCCAACGACGCCGTGCGCCGGTTTGCGGCCATGCCCGACAGTTCGGATTGGCTGCACCGGCTGCGCGTTATTGGCATCGATCTGCGCGATCCGGCTCAGGTGGTGGCGCTGGCAGACACTGTGGCCGCGCGAGGCCCGTTGGACATCCTGATCAACAACGCGGCCCAGACGGTGCGCCGCCCCCCGGGCTCGTACGCGGCGCTGGTGGAGGCCGAGCGCACCCCCTCGGCGGAGCTGGCCGGCCTGGTGGACCCGGTGGACGTCGTCACCTTCGACCACGTCAGCGACGCCCATCCGGCCGCGTTGTCGGCAAGCTTCGACGAGCACCAGACGCCGCACGCGGTGACCGAGTTGGCATTGGCGGCCCGCAGCGCCTCGCCGGAGCGAATTGCCGCCGGAACTGCCATCGACGCAGGTGGCCTGCTGCCCGACACCAGCGCGGTGAATAGCTGGACCCAGCGCGTGCACGAGGTTGATGCGATGGAACTGCTCGAGGTGCAGCTGTGTAACCAGACCGCACCATTCATTCTGGTGAGCCGACTGCGCCCAGCGATGGCGGCTTCATCGGCGCGCCGAAAATACGTCGTCAACGTCTCGGCGATGGAGGGCCAGTTCAGTCGCGGATACAAAGGCCCCGGTCACCCGCACACGAACATGGCCAAAGCCGCGTTGAACATGCTCACCCGCACCAGCGCGGCGGAGATGTTGGAGCGCGACGGAATCCTGATGACTGCGGTCGATACCGGCTGGATCACCGACGAGCGCCCGCACCCCACCAAACTGCGTTTGGCCGAGGAGGGTTTCCATGCCCCACTCGATCTCGTCGACGGCGCCGCCCGGGTATACGACCCGATTGTGCGCGGCGAGGCGGGCGAGGATCTGCACGGGTGTTTTCTGAAGGACTACTCGCCGAGTAACTGGTAGGTGGGGGAGAGCCGGCCGCCAGGTACCGACGCGGAATCTCAGGACGTCGGCGCGGGCTCGGTAGGAACGATGGGTGATTCGGGGGGCAACTGCCCGGGCGGCAGGTCGACCACGCTTTGCATCAGGAAGCAGTCGCCGGTGATGTTGAGCGTCGCGACATCGATCTGGCCGAGCGTGAATTCGTATCCGTTGCCGCCGATCTCGACGTCGCGTTTGTCTTGTTCGTTGAACAGTGACGACTCGTCGGTGGCCCCGTAGGCGGCGGCTTCCTCGCGCACGATGTCGTGGGCGGTCGCGAATTCCTCGTCGCTGAACGTTCTGCCGAACTGAATCGAGTCGGACATGGGACGCCGCGCGATGTCACCGGTGAGCTGTTCACACGGAAGCCCCTGCTCCTTGATGTGCTGCCCGTGCGGGTCGGTATTGAATTGCCAGGTCTGGCCCGCAACGGCGGCGACGATTCGCTCGGCGGTCACTTCGGCGGTGGCATTGAGACGCTGACGGGCGTCTTCGTAGGAGCCCTTGGCGCGCATGTCGTCGATGAGTGCGATCGCGTCGTCGCCCTTGGCCGTGTGGGACTCGTGGGAGTTCTCGGTCATGGAACAGCCGCCTATCAACATCGAGGTACACGCCAGCAACGTCCACGCAGACAGCCGGAACCGCGCTCGTGGGCCTTGCGTCAGGGTCACCATGAGAGAGGTGTTTCCTTCACGGCGAGATCCGGGCGGTTAAGCACGATCGCTGCCAAGTTGTATCCAGTCATTCGTTCTCCTGCGTTGCGGCCGTAATCGGAGTGCCCGGAAGCCCCGGTCTTGGATTCATACCCTGAGATGGGCGTGGCCCCCGCGTCGGTCTCCAGATGCTGGAACCGGAACCGCAGGTGGCCGTCTTCGTTGATGATGTCGTTGGGATCGGACCCCCATCCGTGGTAGGGCGCCAGCGCGCCGATCGAATTTATCGGATCGTCTCGCGCGGACATCACGAAGAAGTTGTCGTCGTTCATTCCGAGCGCCGCCGGGGTGTCGGCCTGAAATCCCGGAGACCCGTAGAACACCGCGTTATCGACGAATCGGCTGGCTCCGTCATGCAAGGCGATGCCCGATGTCAGCGAGCCGTAGGAGTGTCCGAACAGGGCGATGGTCTGCCCTGGGTTGCTCGCGGCGCCGTCGAGGTCGTGCAGGAAGGAGGTGAGTTTAGGGGCTCCGGCGTGGGCGAGGTCATCGCTGAGTACCGAGTGATCGCCGAGGTTGGGTGGGGGTTGGTAGCCGACCCACGCGACGGCCGCGATGTTCTGGCCGGCACCGACCTGCTCGGCGATGTCTCGTGCCTCGTTGCGTAGTTCGGCGGCTTCGCGGGTCATGCCCGCGATGGTCCCGCGAGTGCTGCCAGACACCCCGGGCGCGGTCACCGCCACGTGGTCGGCGGTGAATGGATCACCCACCGAAGTTGCCGCCGCAATCATCTGCGAGGGGTCATCGGGCCTGTCCAGGAACACCAGGCGCGAGTCGGGCACGGCAAGTGCATCCCTGATGGCAGCGATATCGGCGAGTCGATCGGTCTTGATCTGACCGTCGGGAAGTTGTTGATATTCCTGCAGCATTTCCTGCAGCAGCTCGCGGTTTTCCCGATCGATCTGGTTGATGTCGCCGGAGGACATGTCCGTTTCGTCGCTGCCGACGGCATCGGTCGGCCGATCCTGGCGGGGCGGCGCGGGTGCCTGCCTGAAAGTGAGCGCGTCGTACTCGTCCTGGATCCCGCGGATGTCCCGCGCGACGTCACCCAGGTCACCGTGGGCAGCGCGGACGATATCGCCGAGCCTGGCCAGGCCCTTGCTGGCGATCTGGGTGTACAACGTTTCCCGCTGCTGTCCCGGCGGGACGCTGACCGCGGCAGCGGTCACCCAGTGGCGCAGGGTGTCCAGATCTTGGCGGCCGTCACTGACGATTCGCGCGGATTGGTCGATGGATCTACCGAAACGTCTGTCCAGGGAGGCGATGTCATCGATAACGGCCCGATGACGCGCATTCTTTGCCTGGTAGGCGGTCGCCGCCCCGCCTGTCCACACCGATGACGGCGCCGCGCCGGCAACGTTCTCGCTCAACTGTCGAAGCTCGCCGCCGGCATCGAAAGGTTCACCACCGTGGGGGGTGCCCACGCCGAAAGCGTGCCGTGCGTCGGCCCACGCGGCGTAGAACGCCGCGATCGCGTTCACCGGTCACCCATCCCGACCATGGATTCATTATCATCCACCCGCGGCGGGGTTCAACGCAGATAATGGCGATCGAACTAACGCCGTCAAAGTCGGCTGTTGCCGTCGTCTGGACCTACTGTCTGGCTGTCTGGCTGGTACCAAACCGTCCGGCTAATACCAAACTTTTCGACCGCCCACCGGGCGGCCCACCGCGCCGAGCACCCACAGCACGATACCTACCACCACGAGGATTCCGCCGATGGTGTACAGGATGGACAGGCCGGTGAAGTAACCGATCAACAAAAGGACGATGCCGAGCACGATCATGGTCAATCCGATCCGATGCGTAGAAGTATGTACTTGCTGCACAGAGGAATTGCCATATCTGTCGGATTCAAACCTCTTGACCCCGATCAGCGATCCGGTGCCCGTCACCATCCCGTTGAGCCAGGTACACCCTTGAACGGACCGGTGATCCAGCTGGTGATCCATCCGCCGTAGAAACCGCCCGGCTGCGGTACGACCACCTCCCCGTTGACGGTGCACCGATCCACCAGTGCCGCCATGACCGCAACGGCGCCGGCGATGGCGGTGAACTCGTGCGTCGGGTTCAGGTACGTCCATGCCGCTCGCGGCGCGACAACCGACGGTGTGGCCAGATCGAAATAGGTCGCCGGCCCCTTCCATTCGCACCAGGACGATCCGGCCGCTCGGCGAAGGACGCCGTCGCCGAAGGATTCCTGCGGGAGGTAATACGTCGGCGGGTGGCTGGTCTCGAGCACCCGCCAAGCCCGGTCGGTCGCGGCGATCGTGCGACCGCCGAGTTCGACGGTGATCGAGCCGGCGAATTCCTCCAACCGTGGCGGCCGCGGATAATCCCACACGGACTCTTGTCCGGGACCCGGTCGCTCGGGTGCCGGTATTGCTGGGGTCACGGTTCGGTTGGTTGCTCTGCGCTCGGCGGGTGAATCGATTCGCCGGGGCGGCCGTTGGTGTCGATGAAATCGTCGATGAGGTCCACGACGTCGTTGGGTCGTTCAACGTGCGGGAAGTGGCCCACGCCGGGGAGTACCTCGAGTCGACAGCCTGGCCGTGCATCGCGTACGGCGTAGCCATGATCGATCGGAATAATTCGGTCGAGATCACCCCAGATGATCATGGTCGGAACGTCGGACGTCAGATGCAGCTTGTTCAACGCACTCACCGATTGGCCTCGGTAGTCGACGACCGAGCGCAGCGTCTTGAGGAACGCCTGCCGTGTCTGAGCGTCGGCCAACGATGAATAGGCGCTCCACATTTCGGCACCGCGGGGCGATTGAATGCCGCTCGCCGAGAACCACGAGCGTAGTTTGTTTCCCGCGGTCACCACCGGTGATGGCGCGATGACCGGCAGGATCAGCTCAGCGCCCGGAGCGGACAGCAGACGCAGGGTCCAGCCGACATCCGGGCCAAGGCCGCCGCTGCTGATCAACACCAGGCGCTGGCAATAATCGCGATGCTGGTAGGTGAATTGCATTGCCACACCGCCACCGAGCGACTGGCCGATGACCGTCGCGCGGGAGATGCCCAGCTCATCCAGAAGGTCCCGAAGCAATACGGCGAACGCGCCGAGTGAATAGTCGCTGCGGGGTTTAGCGGACTGGCCGTGTCCCAACAGGTCTGGTGCGATCACCCGATACTTCTTTGACAGCTGCGGGATCACTGCGCGCCATGTCTCCGAGCTTCCCGCCATTCCGTGAATCAGCAACAAGGCATCGTCGCCACTTCCGGCGTCCTGGTAGGCGACGCGATCGCCGTGCAGTTCCAAGAACTTCATCTCGCTCATTTGCGGGGTCTCCTCTGCGACCGATTACTCCATGGTGTCAGACGATGACCGAGGTCGGGTCAGTGCGCCGCCCAGACGTCTTCCAGATAGCGATTCGCCGCGCGTTGCTCCTCCAGCCATGCCGATGCCGCGTCGGCGGACACCCCCGCGTGTTGCCGATAGATCTCGGCGAACGCCTCCCGCAGGGCGGGCGCGACGGTGCCTGCACCGCCGCAGACATAGGTGACCCCGCCTCGGGCGATCAGCTCCAGTATCTGTTCGGCATGCGTGTGGACGGCGTCCTGCACCCGCGAGCCGTCCTTGATGCGCGAGTATGCGGGCACGATGGTGACGATCCCGTCCGCCTCGAACTGCCGGATCTCGTCCTCGTAGATGAAATCCGCATCCGGCAGACGGCATCCGTAGATCAACAGCGACGGTCCGAGGCTGCCGCTGACACCCTGCGCCGCCCGCTCTTGCAGGAACCCTCGGAAGGGCGACAATCCGGTACCGGTGGCAATCATGATCATTGGCGTCGCGGGATCTTCGGGTACGTCGAAGGGTAGGCCCGGTGGCCTGATGAAGCCGGGAACCATGGCCCCCGGCTCGGTCCGCGCCAGGAAATTCGACGAAGTTCCGTGATAGATCCCGTCGCCGTTGCGGGCTGGAGCCTGTAGGACCCCGACGGTGATGCTGCATCTTCCCGGAAATACCGACGGTGAGGATGAAATCGAGTAGTAGCGAGGCGCCAAACCGGGCAGCAGATCCAGGCAGGTATTCAGTGGGACGTCGATCGAGCGGTAGCGCTGCACCATGTCGAGCAGGGACACCCTCTTGAACAGAATCTCCTCGCGGTACCGCGTCACATTCGGTTCGCCGTCGGCGGCCAGGCCTGCGAGCTCGGCCTGCTCGTCGGGGTCGGTGGCAAACTCGGCCAGCGTCCGTAGCTGCGCGCGGGTCAGCGGGGCCTGCAACTCGACCCGGGCAGCGAGTAACTCGGAGACGACGAACGGTGTATCCAGCGGAAGGTGGCTGGACGCAGCGGTATTGGCCCGGATCGTCACCAACTCGTCGAGGTCGAGCTCGGCCAGCGCGGCGGCGCGACCAATGAGCTCGGCCGCGTTGCGCGGGAGCAGCGCGATGTGGTCGCCGGTGCGGTAGTTGACCCCTTCCGGCAGCTCGAATTCGAGGTGGCGGGTGGACTGGGCGACGGGACCGCGCTGCGCGACGCGGGTGAGCAGCTCCCGATTTTCGACCATCCGGAATGCGGTCGCGTTGAGGGAAGAAAAGAAGGAACTGTGCAGCCGCTGACCGGTGGAGGCGATCTCATAGCGGTTCATGTCGGTAACGACGTCGGCTTGCGGTGCCAGCCCGAGCGCATCGCCTGCGCGGTTCCAGAACATCGCATACCAGTCCCGGAACATGCCATCGAAGTCATCGGAAGCGTCAGCGATTCCGCGCGGTGAAAAGCGTTTGGCCCCTGCGGCTTCGAGTCTTTCGTCGATCTCGGCCGGTACCTTCTGAAACGTCGACGCCCAAACTCGATCGCCGGCGCCGAAAACCGTGTACGTCACTCCGGCCAGGGCCTCGGGCGCAAGTCCGCTGCCGAGCCACCGGTGGAAGTTCAAAGCGTTGTCGGGTGCGTTTCCGTTGTAGGACGACGCACAGATCACAACCAGTCCGTTTTTGGGCAACGCGTCCACATAATCGTCCAGTGGGCCCTGGGTCACGGCGAATCCGCGGGCGCGACCATCCTCGGCGATCTCGTTGGCGATTCTCTCGGAGGTCCCCAAGTTGGAGCCGTGGAGCACCAGGACGGGGTGTCCGTCGCCGTAGGCGGAGACCACACGCGCCGGTGCAGCCACTTCGACGGGTGTGCCGGCTGCCTTGTCGGAGTCGACGGCAGCACGCGGGCCGGCTATCACCGCGGCCTCGCGTCCCTCGCGTGCTGCGATGGTGATCTTGAGGTTGTTGGGCTTGATGGAGAAGAAGTCTTTGATTTCCAGCTGGTAGTCGAACGAATCGAGGAGCTTGAATCGCTGCAGGATCAAACCGAGCAACAGCTGCGACTCGTGAAACGAAAAGTGCCGGCCGATACACGCTCGCTGACCGCTGCCGAACGGCATCCACGCCCACGCGGGCCGGGAGGCTTCCAGTTCCGGGGTGAACCGGTCAGGGTCGTACTTCTCGGGGTCGGGGTAAATGACGGGGTCGCGCTGAAGCTGGGGCGTCAGGATCAGAATCGCCTGCCCCTTCTTGACCCGGTACTTGCCGGCCAGCACCTCGTCGGTCAACGGTCGGACCTGGAACCCCACGCCGATCGGCCAAAGTCGCAGTGCCTCCTTCATGCATTGCAGCAGATACCCCAACTTGGGTATCTGCGTGGAGGTCGGCAGCACCGACAGGTCGTCGCCGAAAACCTCATCGACCTCCGCATAGCATTTCTGGAGAGCGTCGGGGTTCTTCAGCAGGTAATACACGGTCCACATGAGCATTCCGCTGGTGGTGTCGTACCCGGCGGCAAGAAAGGTCAACATCTGTTGACGGATGCTGAGCCTGGTCAGTTTCTCCCCACTGTCCTTGTCGGCCTGAGCCAACATCAAGTCCAGAACGTCCCCGTTCTTCCCGACCTCGGCACTGCGAATCCGGTCCTCGATGATCTTGTCCGCCAGGTTATTCAGGAAACTGAGGTTCTCCTTGTAGCGGCTTCGCCCCTTAATCGCTTCGTAGATATCCTGACCAGGCAGCCGGCTTGGGCGGTTGACGCATTCGGCGATCGCTTCCTCGAGAGCGGTGACGATCGGTGGCATCTCCTGGAGGTAGAAAGACCCAGGGCGGTAGCTGAAGCAAACAAGACAGATGGTGTCGAAAGTCAGCTTGGTCATATCCATGCCGATGTCGACCGGGTCACCGGGGTTGAGCCGCGCCCATTTCATCACCAACTGGTCGGCGATGTCGGCCATCTTGGCGGTGTAGCCCTTGATGGCGTGCGGAGCGAAGGCGGGCAGCAGGATGTTGTGGGCCCTCTTCCACGCCGGTTCCTGAGTCCACGCGGTGAAGATGGCATCGCCAACGACTTCCCTCATGGTCACCATTTCGGGCGCGTTGTTCTTCTCGAACCGAGCCTCGTCCAGACACTCTTGGGCGATGTCACCGCCCGATACCACGATCACATCCTGGCCGGGCGCGACCATGCTGTAGATGGGTCCGAGGTCCGTGGCGAGATCCATCAGACTGCGCGTCGGGTGGTTTGCGTCGAGATGCAGCGCATCGCCCAGAACCGGAACTCTGCCGCTCGGTCGCGGAATTTCCTCGAAAGCGTCAGGGGCGCTTGGCGTTTTCATCGCGGGTAGCCACCTTTCTCGTGGGTCTCACATCAGTTGGGGCCGGCGACGGCCATTCGCCGCCGAGCAGTGCGAACTGGAGGTACCAGCAGCGGAAGGGCCAACAACACCGCGGCCAGGGCGGTCACACCCAGTCGCGGCCAGTGTTCCTGGGTCCCGGCGAGCCAGCCGCCGAGAGCGGGGACAACTCCGCCGGCCACCAATGCGCCAGCACCAACAAGAACGACGAGCTGACCGGAACTTGTGTCAAGTTCAGCCGCCAATGCCAGCAGCAACGGAACGAGGCAAAAGTAGGCAATGCTGACGGCGAGAAACCCGACGACGAATTGCGGTGCGTTGGTCGCGGTGCCGACAAACAGGTTGCCCATGGCCAGGGCGAGAGCGGCCGGAACGATGAGGACCATTTTGTTGGTCTTCGCGCCGAAGGCCAGAGTGATTCCGGCCCCGAGCAGTCCCATCAGCTGGGAGAGCCCGAGAAAGGTAGCGGTGGACTGCGCGGATAGCCCGGCATGCTCTCCGATCGATTGGGCGAACGTCCAGACCATCAGGTTTCCACCTTGCAGCAGCCATGCCGCGCCGATCAGCATGATCGCCGGGCCGATGATCCCACTCGAGCCCGATGGGCTCCCTTCCCTCGCAATCATCGAATCGTCGCGGTGCTCGGTGCGGGGCGCATCCGGTGCCACGCCGGTGAGATTTCGGACATCACACAGACGTGTCATGAAGATGACGCACACCAGTTCGGCGGCGGCCAATCCCAGGCAGATGCCCACCTTCGGCCATAGCGAGTGCAGCGTTGGCCCCAGTGTCAGCATGATGGCGCCGGCCAGCATCCAGGTGATGGTGACGATGCTGAATGCGCGTTCGGGGAGACGTGCATAGGCCAGCGCCGAGTTAGCGCAGGCGTAGCACAGGCCGGCGCCCAAGCCGATCAGGACCTGCAGGGCCAGGACCACGACGAACGATGTTGCCAAGCCGGTCACGGCAAGGCCCGTGGCGGCGACAAGCGCTCCGGAGATGCCAACCATCCTTCGATCCAGCCGCGGCAGGAACGGCAGTATGGCGAAGGCGGAGAGCGCGACGCCGCCCAACCCCCCCGACACCAGCAGGCCGGCCTCTTCGACCCCGAAGCCGAACTCCTTGGCGAACGACACCGCCAGCAAGGGGGAGAGGAAGGTAGTGAGCACTCCACCGGTCATCATTGCCGCGGCGCCAACGAGTAAGCCCTTGTGCTCTTTGGCGCCGGGCCCGTCCGCAGACGCCACGGAATGGGGTTGATTGACAGTCATCTGGTCGACTCCGCTTAGGTTGAGCAACCAACCTAACAGGCCGCGCGGCGCTGCGAGGCTGCATGACAGTCAGCCGAGAATCTGCTGTGGCTGCGAAATGCGCTGCGGTGAAACCTATTTCGCTGTATCGCGCCCCGGATAAGTTTGGGTGATCGACGGTGTGGCTTCAGCCGCGACGAACCAGTCGGCGCGCCATCGAAGATCTTGGGCCGGTAATTACCGCGGCGGGAGGGTAAAGAAGGCAAAGTATCGGCATGGCAATCCGTGAACACGAAGATTCGCGCACGTTTTTCGGTCACCCGATCGGGCTGACCAACCTCTTCGGTGTCGAGTTATGGGAACGGTTCTCGTTCTACGGAATGCTCACCATCCTCGGGTATTACCTGTACTACTCGGTGACCGACGGCGGTCTGGGGTTGCCGCAGAGCACCGCGACGGGCATCGTCGGCGCCTACGGCGGCCTGGTGTACCTGTCGACCGTTCTCGGCGGATGGGTCGCCGACCGCCTGCTCGGCATGGAACGCACGGTGTTCTACGGCGGTGTTGTCGTCATGCTCGGTCACATCGCACTGGCGGTGCTACCCGGTCTGAGCGGTGTAGGCGCCGGCCTGGTCCTGGTGGCGCTCGGGTCAGGTGCCTTGAAGGCCAATGCGTCTTCGCTGCTGGGCACGCTGTACGGCAAGAACGATGCCCGCGCCGACGGTGGATTCACGTTGTTTTACCTCGGTATCAACCTGGGTGCCTTCACCGGGCCGCTCATCACCGGCCTGCTGCAGACGCATCTGGGTTTCCACTATGGATTCGGTGCCGCCGCCATCGGGATGGCGCTGGGCTTGGCGCAGTACATGGTATTCCGGCGCAATCTCGGCCAGCACGGCCAGAATGTGCCGAATCCGCTGCCACGCAGTGCGATCGGAAAGACGGTCGGCATATTCGTGGTCGTAGTCGTCGTCGTCGCGGTGGCGATCGCGCTGAAGCTGGTGACGCTGGCGAACCTGTCCCAGGTCACTACCGGCGTCATCGTCGTCGCATCCATCGCCTACTTCGCGATCATGCTGACCAGCGCCAACGTCACCGGACCAGAGCGGGTGCGGGTTCGGGCCTTCATCCCACTGTTCGTGGCCAACGCGATCTTCTGGTCGCTGTTCCAGCAGATCTTCACCGTGCTTGCGGTCTATTCCGACGAGCGGATGAACTGGTCCATCTTCGGATGGGTCGCGCCGTCGAGCTGGATCGGTTCGATCGAACCGGTGTGGATCATCGTGCTTTCACCGCTGTTCGCGCTGCTGTGGACGCGGTTGGGCAACCGGGCGCCTACGACGCCGCGAAAATTCGCCTACGGCGTCATCGGGATGGGCCTGGCATTCCTGTGCTTTGTGCCGCTCGCCGGTATCGGCGCGGTGCCGGCACTGCTGGTCATGACGATCATGGCGGTGTTCGCGATCTCGGAGCTACTGCTGTCGCCGATCGGCCTGTCGGTCACCACCAAGTTGGCGCCGGATGCGTTCCGTGCGCAGATGATGGCGCTGTACTTCTTCTCCGTCGGACTCGGGACGGCCATGTCGGGCGTGTTGGCGGGCTACTACGACCCCTCCCGCGAGGCCGCCTACTTCGGCATCCTCGGTGGGGTAGCGGTAGCTGCCGGTGGGATCGTATTCGTCGTCGCGCCGTGGATCAGCCGCCAAATGGAGGGGGTCCATTGAAATCGTTCGAGGGGCAGGCGCGCCATGTTGAGAACGCGTGAGCCGCAGCCTAATTCGACGATTAACCGCTACTATCGACGACCGCCGTAGGTTCGGCGATTACCGGTCTGCCAGGGGATCTGATTTCTCGTGCCGGCCGGCGGAGCCACCGTTCCTGGCTGCGCCTTGATCGAGACGCTGCCGTTGGTTTGGCACGTTGTTGTACCGTTCGATTGTTCGCAGGTCGGTCGAGCGCCGGCGGGGGGAGCCGACAACAGCGCCGATACGGCCAATCCCGCCATCAATAATGCTGATTTGCCGTGATGTCTCATGTGTTTTTCACCTTTCGGCCCATCGCCCAGTGACCACGAGAACCGTGTGCCGCACGCGTTGGCATCGGATCACTCATCCCAGGAACAGTCGGATACGACAACGACGACGTCGGCTGGCGACATGGGCATGAAATCTTCCGCCGATTCCTGGATCGCATTTTCAACGGCAGCCGACACGGTCTCCCCGGCGCCTCCGGCGACGACCATGTTGACCGGGTCGGCGACGGACGCGATACAAAGATCGTCGTTGGTTACCTCGTCGCTTGTGCACTCCATGCCGCCGGCGGCCTGACACTGTGCGATCACGTTCGCCGCGGCTTCCTCGTTGGTGGCGCCGCTTGCCACAAACCCCACCAGTTCGTTTTCGAATACTCCAGTGCCGACCGACACGGACATCATGTCGACGTTCTCGATGACGCCACCGGGCCCACCCGCCCATGCGGTGGCGGCCGTGATCCCCGCAGCGAACACACCCGCAGCCGCGATCGTCGAAACCAAACGAGTTTGGGGCATGCCAATCCTCTCGTCACTACAGTTCTGTACAAGCTAACACCGAACCAATCGATGCGGCGGTCAGAACTGAAACATTCAGCGGACCCGTTGATGGGCATTTCGCTAAAGTGCTATTCCGCAACGAGTTTCAGTATTTCGGGACCGCCCTGCCGCATCTAGCTGCGGCCGAGTTTCTCCTTGACCAGATCGGTCAGCACCCG
>JAGQTR010000123.1 GCA_020438915.1 Mycobacterium sp. | reverse complement strand
TCGCCGGCAACGAGACCACGCGCAACGCCATGACCCACGGCATGAACGCGTTTTTCGAGCACCCCGAACAATGGGAGCTGTTCAAGCGGGACCGGCCCGACACCGCCATCGACGAGATCATCCGCTGGGCCACCCCGGTGCACTGCTTCCAACGCACCGCCCTCGCCGACGTCGAGATCGGCGACGTCACTGTGACCGAAGGCCAGCGGGTCGGGCTGTTCTACAGCTCCGCGAATTTCGACGAAGCGGTCTTCGAGCAGCCCTTCGAGTTCAACATTCTGCGAAACCCGAATCCGCACTTATCATTCGGTGGGAACGGCGCGCACTTCTGCATCGGGGCAAACCTCGCCCGGATGGAGATCAAGCTGATCATGAACGAGATCGCCGACCAGATCCCCGACATTGCGAAACTTGCTGAACCGCAGCGCCTGCGGTCAGGATGGATCAATGGTGTCAAAGACCTGAAAGTCGCCTACCGATAGTGCGGACCCACGGTTGGTCAGGGGCCAAGCCTGCCTCGGATGAGGAGGCCATAGCCAGGATTCTCGATGCCGCAAGCATGGTGATCGAGGACCACGGTGCCGACTTCAGCATCTCGGATGTGGCGCGCACCGTGGGGGTCACGCGCCAGACGGTCTACCGGTACTTCGCCAGCACCGAGGCGCTGCTCGTCGCAGCGGCGGTCCATGCCGTCGACGGCTTTCTGGACCGCCTGACAGCGCATCTGGCCGGAATCGGCGACCCGGCCGCAGCAGTCACCGAAGCTCTGGCAACAGCATTGGAGTGGCTGCCCCGGGAGAAATACATCGGCCTGCTGTTAGGGGCCGGCGGAGGCACCCACGTGGAATCGGTGACCTCCGATGTCGCGCTGCGATTCGGCCGTGACATGGTGGCGCGACTGGACGTCGATTGGGCTACGGCGGGCTACCGCGATTCCGATCTCGACGAACTTGCCGAACACCTACTCCGAATCATCCAATCCTTCGTCCTCGACCCGGGCCGTCCGCCGCGCCAGGGAGCTGAGCTGCGCGCCTACCTGAGCCGGTGGGTCGGTGATGCTCTGCGCCCCCGATGACCTGATCACAACACGGTCAGTGGCAGCGACCTGCGGTCCTCGAACACCCACGACGCGCCGCCGCTGATCTTGCACACCGCAACCTCGGGCAGTTCCGTTGCCGCAGTGTCGGTCTGGATCACCCGTACCGTCCAGTCCGACTCGTTGCCCGAGACCTCGGCGCGCAGGTGCGGGTCGACGGCCTGCGCGATGGCCTGCAGCGGCAGGTCCGAGACCGGTGACACCAGCGAGATCCAGGCCCCGTCCTCGAATGCGGGCGAGCGCCGCACGTGGATGGAATCGTCATCGACGTCGGCGAACACGTAGGCGGCCGGGTTCAGCAACGGGTGCAGTTCGAGGACCCGCAGCGCACCCCTGGACCCGCCCGGCAGCTTCAGAGCCTTGTGAATCCGCTCGGCGGCCACCCCTGCGATACCGATCAGCTGTTTGGTGCGGATCGAGGACTCCAGTGCTGCATCACCTTTGGCGCGGGCTTGAACAGCCACGTTGAAGGAAAGGACCAGCAGATGCATCTGCAGGCAGACCTCGTCGGCTATCCGTACCAGGGCCGAATGCGAGAACGCGCCGAAATCGACGTCCGACAGCAGTGGTCCCGAATAGTCGGCCATCCCTACGTCGTTCGGGTCGATCGGATCGAGTTCGGTGTGATGAGCGCGACTGGCGCCCACGATGTCCAGCGCCGGGATGAAGTCGACTTCCGGGTAGGACTCATCGATGATCACCGTCCACGCGCAGTGCGGGTGCCGATCGGACGGCGTCCTGGGCGGCCGGTGGATCGGACGGACCCGGGTTCTGCGGTTGGTGGCCAATGCCGTGGCGTCGAACGTCGGGTCCTCGATGTCGTGACACATACCGCGCACGTAGTCCTCGCCCATCGGCTCCACGTCCAGCAGTGCACCGCAATGATCGAGGTGGAACTCGCCGTGCCAACGGTCATGCACGGTGTAGCGGAAGTCCATGAACTGTGGCGGGGCACCGATGTCGAACTGCAGCCCCTTGAAGATGGTCACAACGTCGGCACCCTCATACTTGAGCGCCTTCTGCATCCGCCTGGTGTACAGCGGACTGGAGCCCGCCCACTCCTCGATGGCGATCTGCAGCATCTCCTCACGGCCGAAACTGGAGATACACCAGGCCATTCCTGATCGATCGATGAGCTGACCGATCAGCAGCAACTCGGGCACCAGGGTGGCCAGTTCGCCGCGCGACAGCGCGGCGTATCTACTCATCGTCGAGGCGGCTTCCCGAGTGCATGTCCAGCGCCGCGTTCACGTTGGCTCGCTTGTCCTCCCCTGCACCGCGTTCGGCCTCTTTACGGCGCTTACCGGCCACCTTGGTGACGACGCCGTCGAGCTTGGAACCCAGCGGGAAGCCGAGATAGTGGGTCAGGAAGATCGCCATCTCCTTGAGTTCATCCACGGTGAACTCTTCGTTGTTCAGCGCCGCATTCACCTGAATTTCAGCCAGATCCGAGATGCCGAGGGCGGTGACGCAGGTCAGCGTCATCATCCGCTTGTCCCGCATCGATAGCCCCGGCCTCGTCCAGATGGTGCCGAAGAGATGGTCTGCGGTCAGTGCGAAGTAGTCGCCGGGCATATCCGGCATCTCCCAGCCGTATACCTCGTTCATCTTGTCCAAGCCCCTGCGGCGCAGTTCGTCCATCATCACTCCTTCGTGTGCGGCACACCGAGCCCGGCGGCCAGGTTCTGCAACGCCACCTCAGCCAGCGGCAGCTCCACACCGGCGGCCGCGCCGAGGGCCAGCGCCAGGCCGAGGTCCTTCTCACCCAACCCACGCGTGTGGGTGAATGCATCGTGCAGCCAATGGTCCGGGCTCAGCGTCGTCATGTCCTCGCGCACCATGATCGCGCCGGGGCCGCCGGTCAGCGCATCGGTATGGCGAACCACCCGGCCTAGCTGCGCAAGGTCGATATTGTTCGCCTCAGCCAGCTGCATCGCCTCGCAGGCAGCGGCGTAGCCGATGAAGGTCAACATGTTGCGAGCCAGCTTCATCCGGGTTCCCGATCCGGGGTCTCCGGCGTGGACGATCATCGACCCCATTCGCTTGAACGCCGGCTTGACCCGCTCGTACACTTCGCGGTCCGCGCCCACCATGATGGCCAGCTCCCCCTTCTCGGCTGCGCCACCGCCACCGCTGACCGGCGCGTCGATGACATGAATGTCGCGCGGCCGGAGCGCATCGGCGAGCTCGACTGCCGTCTGGGGGCTGATCGTGGAATGAATCGCGATAACAGTGCCCGGCTTGGCGTGCGCGGCGAGTTGACCCACCACATCCCGCACTTGCTCATCGTCGAGCACCGTTACGCTGATAATGTCGGCTGCCGCGACGTCGGCCACGCTGTCCGCCAAGCTGGCGCCCGCCTCCACCAGCGGCGTCATCGCCTCGGTACGCAGATCGAATACCGTTACCCCGCCTGGCCATTCCACCAGTCGTCTGGCCATCGGGGCGCCCATATTGCCCAGCCCGATGTAGCCCAGCTTCAGCTCGCTCATGACCGAAATATCTGTCCGCCGTCGACATTGAAGATCTGCCCGGTGATCCAGCTGGCCTGATCCGACAGCAGGAACAGCAACATGCCGACCAAGTCTTCGGTTTCACCCATGCGCGACAACGGAATACCTTTGACGATGTCGGCGACCATCTCCTGTGGCGTGGTGGTGCGGTTGGCTTCGGTGTCGATGGGGCCCGGCGCTATCGCGTTGACGCGAATGTTCTGACCGCCGAGTTCGGTGGCCAGCTGCTGAGTGAGGCCGTTGACACCGACCTTGGCCAACCCGTAGAAGTTCGAGTACATCCATGCCGCCGTCGAGGATTGGTTGACGATCGCTCCGCCACCGCGTTTGGCCATTTTGCGGTAGACGGCCCGGGTGCACACCAGTGCACCGTCCATGTTCACGCTCATGAACTTCTTGTAGTAGTCCCAGTCGACGGTGAGGAGGAAATCGAGCTTCATCCCACCGAAGATTGCCGCGTTGTTCACCAGATAGTCGATCCCGCCGAACTCCGAGAGTGTCTGGGCCGCCATTGCCTTGGCCGACTCTGGATCCGACACATCGACCGTCAGCGCCAGCGCCGTGGCGCCCTCGCCCGTGAGGCCGTCCACCACCTTGCGCGCACCGTCGATGTTGATGTCGGCGACCACGACCGCGGCTCCCTCACGGGCCAATGCTTCGGCGTACGCCTGCCCGATGCCACCACCGGCACCGGTGACAATGGCAACCTTCTCCTTGAACTGGTCCCCGTAAACTCCCATCACTGCCCTTTCTCATCGCCGAGTGTTGGCGTACGACACGCATGTTGGGCGTACGCGTAACACAATCCAACGTTCGACCGGACGATCATTGCGTCGCCGTGGCAATTGCCTTGATCTCGAGGTATTCCTCGAAACCGGCGAGGCCCATCTCCCGGCCGATTCCGGATTGCTTGTAACCGCCGAAGGGCATGTCGGGTGAATACCAGACGCCACCGTTGACGTTGACAGTTCCGACCCGCATCCGGGCGGCGACACCGGCAGCGCGCTCGTCGTCGCCGGAGAACACCGTTCCCGACAGGCCATAGGGCGAATCGTTGGCGATGCGCACCGCGTCATCGTCACCGTCGTGCGCAATCACCGTCAGCACCGGGCCGAAGATCTCTTCGCGAGCAACCTTGGCGTCGTTGTCCAGGCCGGCGATCACCGTCGGCTCGATGAAGAACCCGGTGTCACGGTCTGCCGGCCGGCCCCCGCCGCAGGCGAACCTGCCGCCCTCGGCGATCGCCGAGTCCAGGTAGCCTTGGATGCGGCCTCGCTGACGCTCGGAAATCACTGGGCCGCAAATTGTTCCGGCGTCATTCGGGTCGCCGGGTGTCAGTCCGGCCATCGTGGCCGCCGCCGCTTGGACGGCCTCGTCATAGCGGGCGCGTGGAACCACCAGCCGCGTGGTGATCGCGCATCCCTGCCCGGCGTGCATGGAAGCGGTGAACGCCGACATCGAGCAGGCCCCGGCGAGATTCGCATCGTCGAGTACCAGGAAAGCCGACTTGCCGCCCAGCTCGAGAAACACCTTCTTCAGCGTGGCCGAGCCATCGGACATCACCGCGCGTCCGGTGTTCGTGGATCCGGTGAACGACACCATGTCCACCCGCTCATCTCGGGACAGCAGCGCGCCGACGCCGTGGTCACTGGAGGTGATGATGTTGACGACGCCCGGCGGCATATCGGTGCACTCAAGGATCAACTGCCCGAGCACAGCCGCGCTCCAGGGGGTGTCGGGGGCCGGTTTCAGCACCACGGTATTGCCGGCCGCCAACGCCGGCCCCAGCTTGGCGAGGTTGATCTGGTTGGGGAAGTTCCAGGGCGTGATGGCACCGACCACCCCGATCGGCTCCCGTGCGATGGTGCGGTGGGTTTTGATCCCCATCGGCGACGCGATGCCGAGGTCGGTGGTCCACTGATAGGACTGTGCCGTGTCGGCGCAGAAGCTAAGATCCTCGATCGGCCCCTCGAGCTGGGCCATCGAGGTGAGCATCCGGGGTGCGCCGACCTCGGCGATGGCGAGTTCCCGCAGTTCCTCGACGTGACTGCGCATCGCCTCCTGGAGTTGGCGGATGCAGCGCACCCGCAGGTCGACGTTCGTCGACCAATCCGTCTCGTCGAAAGCTCGCCGGGCCGCCCCGATCGCCGCGCGCATGTCTTCGACGCCCGCGTCGGCGGCTACACCCAGCGTCTCCTCGGTTGCCGGATTGACGGTCGCAAACGTGCCCGAGTTGCCGTCGACGAGTTTGCCGTCGATGAGCAACCGGCTCTGGCGATCGGCCAGGAGGGCCATCGGAGCTCCCCTCTGATTTCTGGACAACTGTCCGACTGATTTCTGGAAACGATAGCCTGCCCCCTGCGCGTGAGGCAAGAACGCACTCCAACTGCCGTCACGACAACGCCTCTGAAGTGCAGATTCATGAATGTCCTTGCTTGCGGGCCGCCGCTTCCGATAATCTGGACATGTGTCCAGTGATGTTGTTGCCGCACTCGCAGATCCGCCGCGACAGACACCACGTAACCGACGACAGGAAGAGACATTCCGCAAAGTCCTGTCGGCCGGTGTGGAGATGCTTCGCCAGACGTCATACGCAGACTTGACCGTGCGGGCGGTCGCTGCCCGCGCCAAGGTCGCACCGGCGACCGCTTACACCTATTTCTCTTCCAAGAACCACCTGATCGCCGAGGTATACCTCGACCTGGTGCGGCAGGTCGAGTACTTCACCGACGTCAACGACAGCGCGGTCTCCCGGGTGGAGAAGACGCTACGCAGCATGGCCCTGATGGTCGCCGACGAACCCGAGGTTGCCGCGGCGTGCACCACGGCGCTGCTGTCGGGCAACGATCCGGCCGTGCGCGCGGTTCGGGAGCGCATCGGCGCCGAGATTCACCGCCGCATCCGGGCCGCTGTCGGCCCTGACGGCGATCCCCGCACGCTGGCCGCGTTGGAGATGACGTTCTTTGGCGCGCTGGTCAACGCCGGCAGTGGCGCATTCACCTATCACCAGATCGCCGACCGGTTGAGCTACGTGGTCGGTCTCATCGTCGGGGAGGACCGATGACCACCAACAGCGGTGCGATAAGCGATGTCATCCTCGACCCGTACGACTACGACTTCCACGAGGATCCGTACCCCTACTACAAGCGGCTCCGTGACGAAGCCCCGCTGTATCGCAACGAAGAACTCGGTTTCTGGGCCTTGTCGCGCCACCGCGACGTGCTGCAGGGGTTCCGCAACAGCACCACGCTGTCCAACCGCGAGGGCGTCTCACTGGATCCGGTGTCCCGCGGTCCGCACGCATCCAAGACCATGTCGTTCCTGGCCATGGACGACCCGGACCACCTCAGGTTGCGCACACTGGTGTCAAAGGGCTTCACCCCCCGTCGAATCCGCGAACTGGAACCCCGAGTCACCGAGATCGCGACGCAACATCTCGACGTGCTGCTCGAGAAGGCCGACAGCGGCGTCGTCGACTACGTGGGCGAGTTCGCGGGCAAGCTGCCGATGGACGTCATCTCGGAGCTGATGGGGGTTCCGCAAGCCGACCGCGATCAGGTTCGCGCCTGGGCCGATGGGGTCATGCACCGCGAGGACGGCGTCAACGACGTGCCCGCGGCGGCCATCGAGGCCTCGCTGAATCTGATCGTCTACTACCAGAGCATGGTTGTCGAGCGCCGCAAAAACCCTTCCGAAGACCTGACGTCGGCCCTGTTGGAGGCAGAGATCGACGGAGACCGGCTGACCGACGACGAGGTACTCGGCTTCATGTTCCTGATGGTGATCGCAGGCAACGAGACCACCACCAAACTGCTTGCCAATGCCGCATTCTGGGGCCACCGGAATCCCGGCCAGATCGCACCCATCTACCAAGACCTGAGCCTGGTCCCGTTGTGGGTCGAGGAAACCCTGCGCTATGACACCTCCAGCCAGATCCTGGCCCGCATGGTGTCCGGCGAGCTGACGCTGTATGACACCACGGTCCCCGAGGGGGACGTACTGCTCCTCCTTCCCGGATCAGCCCACCGCGACGAGCGGGTATTCGATGACCCCGACGACTACGTCATCGGCCGCGAGATCGGTTCAAAACTGATGAGCTTCGGCAGTGGAGCGCATTTCTGCCTCGGCGCACACCTCGCCCGGATGGAGGCGCGGGTGGCTCTGGCGGAGTTGTTCAAGCGGATCCGCGGCTACGAGGTTGACGAGGCCAACGCCGTCCGAGTCCACTCCAGCAACGTGCGCGGATTCGCCCACCTTCCGATCACCATCACGGCCCGCTAGAAAGGTCCAAAGGTCACCGATGCCTCGTTTTGAAGCCCTACCCGACCGCCGGCCCGCGCTGGTGGCCGGCGCCTCGTCCGGTATCGGCGCGGCGACGGCCATCGAGCTTGCCGCCCATGACTTTCCGGTGGCCCTGGGGGCGCGGCGGGTGGAGAAGTGCCAGGAGCTCGTCGACCAGATCCGCGCCGATGGCGGCGAAGCCATCGCAGTGCACCTCGACGTCACCGAGATCGACTCGGTCAGGGCTTGCGTAGAGCAGACGACCTCCGCGCTGGGTGAAATCGAGGTGCTGGTTGCCGGCGCCGGCGATACCTACTTCGGCAAGCTCGACTCCATCAGCACCGAGCAGTTCGAATCGCAGATTCAGATCCACCTGATCGGCGCCAACCGAGTCGCCACAGCCGTGTTGGCCGGCATGATCGAACGCCAGCGCGGTGATCTCATCTTCGTGGGGTCCGATGTGGCACTGCGTCAGCGGCCACACATGGGTGCCTACGGTTCGGCCAAGGCTGCTCTGGTCGCGATGGTCAACAACCTGCAGATGGAACTCGAGGGCACCGGTGTCCGGGCCTCAATCGTGCATCCCGGCCCGACGAAGACGTCGATGGGCTGGAGCCTGCCCGCCGAACTGATCGGCCCCGCGCTCGAGGACTGGGCCAAATGGGGCCAGGCGCGCCATGACTACTTTCTTCGCGCGGCCGACCTCGCCCGGGCCATCACCTTCGTCGCCGAGACACCGCGTGGCGGCTTCATCGCCAACATGGAACTCCAACCCGAAGCCCCACTGGCCACCACGACGGAACGCCAGCAACTCAAAGTCGACGAGGAAGCTCTCAAATGATGTCCACCGCGATCGTGCCCCGCGTCTCCGGAGGCGAGGAAGAACACGGCCACCTTGAGGAGTTCCGCACCGATCCGATCGGCTTGATGAAGCGCGTCCGCGAGGAATGCGGTGACGTCGGTTGGTTCCAGCTGGTCGATAAGCACGTCATCCTGCTCTCCGGCGCCGAGGCGAACGAGTTCTTCTTCCGTTCCGCCGATGAGGATCTCGATCAGGCCGAGGCCTATCCGTTCATGACGCCGATCTTCGGCAAGGGTGTGGTGTTCGACGCCAGTCCCGAGCGGCGCAAGGAGATGCTGCACAACTCGGCTTTGCGTGGTGAGCAGATGAAAGGCCACGCCGCGACGATCGAGGGCGAGGTCGAGAAGATCACCCGAGATTGGGGCGACAGCGGGGAAATCGAGCTGCTCGACTTCTTCGCCGAGCTGACGATCTACACCTCGACAGCCTGCCTGATCGGGCTGAAGTTCCGCGAGCAGTTGGACAAACGGTTCGCGAACTACTACCACGAGCTGGAACGCGGAACCGACCCGCTCTGTTACGTCGACCCCTACCTGCCGATCGAGAGCTTCAAGCGCCGCGACGAGGCGCGGGTCAAGCTGGTGGCCCTGGTCCAGGAGATCATGGACCAGCGGTTGGCGAATCCACCGCAGGACAAGGCCGACCGCGACATGCTCGATGTGCTGGTGTCGATCAAGGATGAGCACGGCAACGCCCGGTTCTCCGCCGACGAGGTCACCGGGATGTTCATCTCGCTGATGTTCGCCGGTCACCACACCAGCGCGGGCACCTCGTCGTGGACGCTGATCGAGTTGATCCGCCATCCCGAGATCTACGCCGAGGTTCAGCAGGAGCTCGACGAGCTGTACACCGATGGGCAGGAGGTGAGTTTCCATGCGCTGCGCCAGATTCCGAAATTGGACAACGTCGTCAAGGAGACTCTGCGCCTGCATCCGCCGCTGATCATCCTGATGCGGGTGGCCCAGGGCGAGTTCGAGGTTGCGGGCCTGCCGATCCACAAGGGCGACTTCGTGGCCGCCTCCCCCGCGATCAGCAACCGCATCCCGGAGGACTTCCCAAACCCCGACACGTTCAACCCGGACCGCTACGACAAGCCCGACCAGGCTGACGTCGTGAACCGGTGGACGTGGATTCCATTCGGTGCCGGCCGGCACCGCTGCGTCGGCGCGGCTTTCGCAACCATGCAGATCAAGGCGATCTTCTCGGTGCTGTTGCGCGAGTTCGAATTCGAGATGGCGCAACCGGCGGATTCCTACCGCAACGATCATTCCAAGATGGTGGTGCAGCTGGAGCGCCCGGCCAAGGTGCGCTACCGCAGACGGGTGAAGGACTGCCGGGAATGAGCGGAAACCGAGGCTGGAAGGTTCATGTCGACGCCGACCTGTGCCAGGGCCACGCGATGTGCGAGATGGAGGCACCGGCGGTGTTCAAGGTGCCCAAGCGCGGCACCGTCGAGATCCTGGTCCCGGAGCCACCTGAGGAGATGCGCGAGGACGTCGAGCGAGCGGTTGAAATGTGTCCCACCCAAGCACTGTTCATCAACGAGAAAGGCTGACCGGACATGGCTGACTCAAACCCAGCACGCAGAGAGCTCGAGGAATGGGTCGAGCGCTGGCTTAAGGCCAACCAGGACGCCGAAGCGGCAGGCGACTGGAAGGCACTGGCGGACTTCTACGCCGACGACGCAACATACGGCTGGAACATCGGCCCCAAGGAAGACGTCATGTGCATCGGCAAGAAAGAAATCCGCGATGTCGCACTGGGCCTGGAGATGGAAGGTTTGGAGAACTGGGTCTACGAATACCAGAAGGTGCTGATCGACGAAAAGCAGAACGAGATCGTCGGCTTCTGGAAGCAGGTCGCCCACAAGGGTGACGGCAGCCGCCATGAGATCTATGGCATCGGCGGCAGCTGGTTCCGGCTCGCCCCCGTCGGGGACGACGATCGGCTGCTGATCGAGTGGCAGCGGGACTTCTTCGATTTCGGTCACGTGCAGAAGGCGTTCATGAAGCTGATCGAATCCGGTGACCTCACCCCGGCCATGCAGAAGCGTATTGAGCGGTCGCTGGCCGGGGAGAAGCTACCCGGCTACTACCCGCTCGGTGAGGCACCCACCCCGATCTGGTAGCCGTCCGCCAGCCCCCACCCAAGCAGTTGCTTGGGGGGTATGTGATGTGGCTAACTAGAGGCTCTAGTCTTATTGCAAGGGCACTAGTCGAAAGCAGGAGAGATGAAGACCAAAGGCGCTCTGATCTGGGAATTCAACCAGCCGTGGAGCATCGAGGAAATCGAGATCGGTGACCCCGTCAAGGACGAGGTCAAGATCCAGATGGAAGCCTCGGGCATGTGCCACTCCGACCACCACCTGGTCACCGGCGACATCGCGATGGCCGGTTTCCCGGTGCTGGGCGGACACGAGGGTGCCGGCATCGTGACCGAAATCGGACCCGGGGTGGAGAACGTCGCCGTCGGCGACCACGTGGTGTTGTCGTTCATCCCCTCCTGTGGCGATTGTCCGACGTGCCAGAGTGGGAAACGAAACCTCTGCGACCTCGGTGCCGGCCTACTCGGTGGCGTCGCGGTCTCCGATGGAACCCACCGGGTGACGGCGAAAGGCGAGCCCGTCTTCCCGATGACGCTGCTGGGCACGTTCAGCCCGTACATGGTCGTGCACAAGAGCTCGGTGGTGAAGATCGACCCGTCCATCCCGTTCGAGGTGGCTTGCCTGGTCGGTTGCGGCGTGACGACCGGCTACGGATCGGCGATCCGCAGTGCCGACGTCCAGCCGGGCGACGACGTCGCGATCGCTGGAATCGGCGGTGTGGGAATGGGCGCATTGCAGGGTGCGGTGATCGCCGGTGCACGCAAAATCTTCGCGATCGACCCGGTCGAGTGGAAGCGCGACCAGGCTCTCAAGTTCGGCGCAACCCACGTCTACCCCGACCTCGCCGCCGCGATGATGGGCGTCGCCGAGGTAACGCAGGGTCAAATGGCCAACAAGACGATCATCACCACCGGTGAGCTCAAGGGCGAGGACATCGACAACTACCTCAACCTGACCGCCAAGGGGGGCACCTGCGTGGTCACCTCGGTGGCCAACATGATGGAAACGAGCGTCACCCTGAACTTGGCAATGCTGACGCTGCTGCAGAAGAACCTGCAGGGCACCATCTTCGGTGGCGGCAACCCGCACTACGACATCCCGCAGATCCTGTCGATGTACAGGGCGGGCAGGATCAACCTCGACGACATGGTCACCCGCCAGTACCGCCTCGAG
>JAGQTR010000122.1 GCA_020438915.1 Mycobacterium sp. | reverse complement strand
GTGAGGTGAACGCGTGGTGCACCGCCGTCCACGCGCCGGAGCCGACGGCGACGTCGCCGGATGCGGTGGCGTCGTCGGTGGCCTCGAACAGCGGCCAGTCCACCACCCAGGTGAATGCCCAGGCGGCAGGATCGATCAGGTCCAAGCGCTTGGCGATCTCAATACGGGTGGCTCCCAACAGCGCGCGCGCGGACTTCGCCGCTCCGGCCGAGAAGAACACGCAGTCCCCCGGCTTTGCGCCGACGTGATCGGCCAGTCCGTCACGTTCGGCGTCGGAGAGGTTCTTGGCGACCGGCCCGCCCAGCTCACCGTCCTCGCCGACCAGTACATAGGCCAGCCCCTTGTGGCCACGCTGCTTGGCGAACTCCTGCCAGCCATCGAGCGTGCGGCGCGGCTGCGAGGCCCCGCCGGGCATGACGACCGCCCCGACATAGGGCGCCTGGAATACCCGGAACGGAGTACCGGAGAAATAGTCGGCGCACTCGACGAGTTCCAGTCCGAACCGCAGGTCGGGCTTGTCGGAACCGAACCGGCGCATCGCCTCGGCGTAGCTGATCCGCGGTAACGGCAACGCCAGGTCATACCCGATCAACGCCCATAGCCCCTTGAGAATCTGCTCCGATACCGCCATGACGTCGTCGGCGTCGACGAAGCTCATCTCCATGTCCAACTGGGTGAACTCCGGTTGCCGGTCAGCACGGAAGTCCTCGTCGCGATAGCAGCGGGCGATCTGGTAGTAACGCTCCATCCCGGCCACCATCAGCAACTGTTTGAACAGTTGCGGACTCTGAGGAAGCGCATAGAAAGATCCCGGCTGCAGCCGGGCCGGCACCAGGAAATCGCGGGCTCCCTCGGGCGTCGACCGAGTCAACGTAGGCGTTTCGATCTCGACGAAATCGTGCGCTTCCAGCACCGCACGCGCCGCGGTATTCACCTTGGAACGCAACCGAATCGCCCGTCCGGGACCGTCACGGCGCAGATCCAGATAACGGTATTTCAGACGAGCTTCCTCGCCTGCGGTCTCGTCAAGCTGAAACGGCAGCGGCGCGCTCTCGCCCAGGACCGTCAGCGAGGTGGCGTTCACCTCGACATCGCCGGTCGCGATCTCGGCATTGGCATTGCCCTCGGGCCGGATCTCGACGACTCCGGTGACAGTGACGCAGAACTCCGATCGCAATCGATGAGCCTGGGCCAGCACCTGCCCTTCTTCGAGACCCTCGCGGAACACCACCTGCGCCACCCCAGAGGTATCGCGGAGATCGATGAAGATGACGCCGCCATGGTCGCGGCGGCGCGCCACCCAGCCGGCCAGCGTCACACTCTGGCCAGCATCGGCAGCGCGCAACGAACCGGCGTTGCGGGTGCGCAGCACGAAGTACTCCTCGAGTCAGGGATGTCAAACGACTGCTCAGTTTGCCGGATGGCTCGCACTGTTCACCGCCCGGCCCGTGTTGGGTTGGCTGTTCCGGCGCTTCCCGCAGAATCTTCGCCGCTGACACCGGTAAAGGGTTCGGTGTGCGACAGCTGGAGATGCTCGTGTGCAAAGCTTGACCAGGCTGATTTCCGGGCTTGCCGGGCGAGAGTTGACGAGGTGGCGCGATGACCTTCAACGAGGGCATGCAGATCGACACGAGCACCACGTCGAGCAGTGGCGGGGGCCGGGGCCCCGGCCGCGGCATCGCGGTCGGCGGCGGCCTGGGAGGCCTGCTGATCGTCGTGGTTGCGCTGTTCCTCGGTGTCGATCCCAGCACGGTCATCCCTCAGCAGCCTCAGATGAACACCCAGGATGTGGACGCTCCGGGTTTTGATCTGAGCCGGTGCCAGACGGGCAAGGATGCCAACACCATCGTGCAGTGCCGCGTGGTGGCCACGGGCAACTCCGTCGACGGGGTCTGGGAGCAGCTGCTGCCCGGATACACCCGCCCCCGCATCGAGCTGTTCATCGGGGGCGTCGACACCGCATGCGGGCCGGCGACCAGCGATGTCGGCCCGTTCTACTGCCCGGTCGACCGGACGGCGTATTTCGACACCGACTTCTTCGACGTACTGGTCCGCCAATTCGGTTCCAGTGGCGGGCCATTGGCGCAGGAGTATGTGGTGGCCCACGAGTTCGGCCACCATGTGCAGAATCTGCAAGGTGTGCTCGGCCGCGCCCAGCAGGACCCCCAAGGCGCCACCGGCGGAGGGGTACGCACCGAGCTGCAGGCGGATTGCTACGCCGGAATCTGGGCGCACTACGCGGCCATCACCAAACAGGAGAGCACCGGTGTGCCGTTTCTGGAGCCGCTGAGCGACAAAGACATCGCCGACGCGCTCTCGGCGGCCTCGTCAGTGGGCGACGACCGCATCCAGGAGGCGGCGACGGGGCGAGTCAATCCGGAATCGTGGACCCACGGTTCCTCCGCGCAACGACAGAAGTGGTTCACCGTGGGATACCAGACCGGCGACCCTGCCAAGTGCGACACCTTCGCGACCGACAACCTTGGCTAGGCCCACCACTTCGGTCGACGCCGTCGCAGACCGCTACCTGCAGGCATTCGCCGCTCTGGACCCCTGTGCGGCAACACAGGCCGGAATCACCGGATTCGACGACCAGATCACCGACTATTCCCCCGATGCCGTGACGGCACGTGCTGAGGCTGCACGCACGGCACTACGGGAACTCGACGGTATCCACATGGTCGACGACGTCGACGTCGTCACCGTCGCGGCCATGCGCGAACGGCTGGGCGTGGTGCTGGACCTGCATGCCGCACAGTTGGACCTCGGTGAGCTCAACGTGATCGCGTCGCCGCTGCAGACGATGCGCAACGTCTTCGACCTGATGGCCACCGACACCGCAGCCGACTGGACGCTGATCAGTCGCAGGCTCTCACATATCCCACAGCGGGTCGCGGGATATGCCGACGGGCTACGCGCCGCAGCGGCCGCCGGGCGAGCACCCGCTGCCCGCCAGTTGCGGCGGGCAATTGAACAATGCGGCCAGATCCAGGCCCTGTTCATCGCGATGGTCGCCGACGCTGCTCCCGCGGACGACGTGCTGAAGGCCGAGCTGGGCCGCCACGCTGAAAATGCCGCGGATGCCTACGCGTGGCTGGTCACGGTGTTGCGTGAGGAAATCGGCCCGCAGGCGCGGACGGTCGACGGGTGTGGGCGCGACGCCTATGCGATCCGGTCGCGTGCCTTCCTCGGCGCAGCGATCGACTTGGACGAGGCCTATCAGTGGGGTCTCGACGAGCTGAAAAGAATTGTGGCCGAGCAGGATTCGATCGCAGACCGGCTCTATCCCGGAAGCTCGGCCACCGAGGCGCTGCGGAGGCTGGATAGCGAACCGCGGTATGTCATCCACGGTACCGCGGCACTTCAGCAGTGGATGCAGGGTTTGTCTGACCGAGTGGTCGAGTCGCTGGCCGACCAGCACTTCGACATCGCCGAACCGCTGCGAAACCTGGAGTGCCGGATCGCCCCGACGCGCACCGGCGGCATCTACTACACCGGACCGTCAGAAGACTTGTCCCGTCCAGGGCGGATGTGGTGGTCAGTACCTCAGGGTGTCGAGTTGTTCCACACGTGGCAGGAGACGACGACGGTGTTCCACGAAGGGGTGCCGGGACACCATTTGCAGATCGGGCGGGCGGTGCTGCTGGCCGATCAACTCAATCGGTGGCGCAGGCTGGGCTGCTGGGTATCCGGCCACGGCGAGGGCTGGGCGCTCTACGCCGAGCGTTTGATGGCCGAACTGGGATGGCTTGACGATCCCGGGAACCGAATGGGAATGCTTGATGCTCAACGCTTCCGGGCCGCACGAGTGGTCATCGACATCGGCGTGCACTGCGGCCTGGAAGCACCCGGCGGCGGCGTGTGGGACGCCGACCGGGCGTGGGCGTTCCTGCAGTCCCACAGCGCGATGGCAGAAGAGAAACTTCGATTCGAACTTGATCGCTATCTCGGGTGGCCGGGGCAGGCCCCGTCGTATGCCATCGGGCAGCGGATCTGGCAGCAGCTACGCGACCAGGCACTGTCTCGGGGGGTCACTCTGAAGCAGTTCCACAGCCGGGCACTCGATCTTGGCGGTCTACCGCTGGAAGTCCTGCGCTCGGCCGTGGCGGCTGCCTAAGCGCCGGCCCGCAGACGGACTCGTCGAGCGGCACCGCCTCGGGCTGATCGGTCATCATGACACCGAGTTTGCCGACCGATGTGACCGGCGTCATAGTGTCCACCCGCTTTTGGTCATCCACAACGCTTGGGCGGCAATCGATGTCGCCCCGAGCCGGAGCAACCACCCAGCCCTTTGGTAACGATTTGATAACAGCCGACGGCTTCAGGAGCAGCGGTGCCGAACCGTCATCAACGCAGGTGGACCCGCCCTTCTGCACACATTGACGCCGTTCGCACCCCAGTGCGCAGCACCAGCGCTGCTTGCTTCCACAGATTTGCTGAAATACGGTCAATTTGCCGATGACGCAACTGATGAAACTCGATAACTGTTCGGTGGTGACAAAACCAAGTGAGTGTGTGCATGCCGCGTGATGGACTGCGAAGTTCCCTTCCGAGCTCGTTCGATACGAACAACTCGGCTGCAGCACCTCATTCATGGCAGCAGTTCCTGCGTCGCCCGGTGGACACCGATGCCGTCGCGATGCATCGCCTGGTTGCCGAAACCAAAGTGCTGGACCTGAACTCCACCTACGCATACCTGCTGATGGCGACCGACTTCGCCGATACCTGCATCGTCGCCGAGCGCGACGGAAGTTTGTGCGGGTTGATCACGGGATACCACCCGCCCACCCGGCCAGAAGTGCTGTTCGTCTGGCAAGTGGCGGTCGACGGCTCAGTCCAAGGCACGGGGCTGGCCGCAGCGATGCTCGACACTCTCACCCACCGGGTACGGCAAGATCGCCATGGTCACCCCATCACCGTGGAGGCCACCGTCGCTCCCAGCAACTCCGCCTCGCGCGCGCTGTTCGGCGCTTTCGCACGACGCCACGGCGTACCGATGACTGAGCACCCACGTTTCGTGACCGCGCACCTTGTCGCCGATCAGTCCCACGGTGCCGATCAGATTCATGAGGACGAGCCGATCCTGCGGATCGGCCCGATCCTGGCTGCCTGAGATCGCAGCCAACTGACACCCCTGAAAGGACCAATGTCAATCCCAGCCCTCACCACCCCGTTGACCGATTCCGCCCTTCCCGAGGTGTACTCCTCGGTCGAATCGGAGGTCCGCAGCTACTGCCGCAGCTGGCCGACCACCATGGCGGTAGCCCAGGGATCCTGGCTCACCGACACCGCAGGTCGGCGCTATCTGGATTTCTTTGCCGGGGCGGGGGCCTTGAACTACGGGCACAACAACCCCACCCTCAAACAGCCGCTGCTCGATTACCTCACCAACGACATGATCGTGCATTCACTGGACATGGCGACAGCAGCGAAGACTGACTTTCTCGAAACGTTCGAGCGGCTGATCTTGCGTCCCCGCGGACTCGACTACAAGGTGCAGTTCCCCGGCCCGACCGGCGCCAACTCTGTGGAGGCTGCTCTGAAGCTGGCCCGAAAGGTAACCGGCCGGGAGTCGATCATCAACTTCACCAACGCGTTTCATGGAATGACGCTGGGAGCGTTGTCGGTGACCGGAAACTCGATGAAACGCGCCGGCGCGGGTATCCCGTTGGTCCATTCGACACCGATGCCCTACGACAACTACTTCGACGGAGTAACCGAGGACTTCCACTGGTTCGAGCGGGTGCTCGACGACTCCGGCAGCGGGCTGAACCGTCCAGCTGCGGTAATCGTCGAAACAGTGCAGGGCGAAGGCGGGCTGAACGTGGCACGCGTCGAGTGGTTGCAGGCCCTGGCCCAATTGTGCGAACGCCGAGACATCCTGCTCATCGTCGACGACGTCCAGATGGGGTGCGGACGCACGGGACGGTTCTTCAGTTTCGAAGAAGCCGGAATCGTGCCAGATATCGTCACGCTGTCGAAGTCGATCAGTGGGTACGGCCTTCCGATGGCGCTGACCTTGTTCCGGCGCGAACTAGATGTCTGGTCACCCGGTGAGCACAACGGCACATTCCGCGGGCACAATCCGGCCTTCATCACCGCTACCCGGGCACTTGAAACTTACTGGACGACAACGTCGTTCGCCGACCAAACGGAAGCAAAAGGTCGGCGGATACGAGGCCGCCTCGAGCAGATAGCAGCCGCCCACGAGGGGATCGGAGCTCGCGGCCGCGGAATGGCCCAAGGTCTGAAGTTCGCCGACGCACCATTGGCGACGGAGGTCTGCCGCGCGGCGTTTGATCGCGGCGTACTCATGGAGACCAGCGGCCCCTCAGACGAGGTCGTCAAGCTCCTTCCGCCGCTGACCACCACTGACGCCGATCTCGATACCGGCATCGACGTACTGGCTGAAGCGGTCGCGGCGACCGTATCCTGACCGAAGAACCTTCAGTGCCCATACCTCGAAGGAGATGTGAACCTTGATCGTGCGCACGACCGCAGAGATCACCGGTACCGACCGCGATGTTTCGGCTGAGAACTGGAGGTCGAAGCGGATCATCCTCGCCGGTGACGAAGTCGGATTCTCCTTTCATGAGACCACCATCAAACCCGGGTCGGTAAACGAGTTCCACTACCGCCACCACGTCGAGGCCGTCTGGGTCGTCGAAGGCACCGGCACCCTCACCGACCACCAAACGGGTGCGGAGTATCCGCTGGGCCCCGGGACGATGTACCTGCTCGACGGCCATGAACCGCACCGTGTCACCTGCACCACCCAACTGCGTATGCTCTGCGTGTTCAACCCACCCGTCACGGGTCAGGAGGTGCACGACGAGAATGGGGCCTACCCTCCGGCGGTATCATTGCGATGAACCTCGACGGCCTGGACCATTGCTACGACCGCTACCCGACCCGGCTTGAGAGTCACGCCGAGCCGAAAGCGCGTATCGAGCCAACGGTTTGGGGCCAGGAGTACGATGGCCCCCTCCGTGACGAAGACTTGAAATCGCTTACGGCTAAAGGTTTCCTGATTCGCCCCCAAACGTTGGGCCAGCGCTGGCTGCCACCGCTTCGGGAAGAGTTGCAACACATTGGATCACGTGCTGACAGTGACGATCCGCGGATCATCCGCGAGGCGTCCGGAAGCATCCGTTCGGTCTTCCAGCCGCATCTGCTCAGCGAGCTGATCGCCGAAGTGGTCACCCTCGACACCGTGCTGCCCGTTGCGCGCCAATTGTTGGGTAGCGATGTCTACCTGCACCAGGCGCGCATCAATCTGATGCCCGGATTCACCGGAGGCGGGTTCTATTGGCATTCTGACTTCGAAACCTGGCACGCCGAGGACGGCATGCCCTACATGCGGGCAGTGTCCTGTTCGATCGCACTGACCGAGAACTTCCGGTACAACGGTGCGCTGATGGTCATGCCGGGTTCACACAAAACCTTCTACCCGTGCGTGGGAGCGACGCCCCAGAAAAATCATGAGGCGTCACTGGTCAAACAGGAGATCGGCGTACCTGACAAGCAGACCTTGAAATTGGCGGCTGACCGGTACGGGATCGAGCAGGTCACCGGACCGGCAGGTACTGCGCTGTGGTTCGACTCGAACGTGATGCACGGGTCGGCATCCAACATCACGCCCTTTCCCCGATCCAATATCTTTCTGGTGTTCAATTCGGTGGAGAATCGGTTATGCGCACCGTTCGGAGCCGACACGCCCCGACCGGAGTATCTCGCCGCGCGAACGGATCAGCCATTTAGCGTCGCTGCCATGACCTGAGCCGGGTACCTTTACCGGCCGACCAGGCCGGGATCAAAATGCAAGGGACGCATGTCGACTCAGAAGCAACAGCCGCCTCAGCACTACGAGAGCGAATTGCAGTCCGAACGACGCTATATCGCCGGACTGTACGCACGGCTCGACGACGAACGGGTGCGGGTGCAGCGCAGGTATGCCGCGGCATTGCGCGGCACCGGCGAAAGCCTCGTGGACCGCGACGCCGAAGTGCGCGCGCTGGCCAGGCAAATGACTCGGCTGGATGTCGCCGACAGCGGGCTCTGCTTCGGTCGACTGGACAGTGTCGATGGCGAACGCCTGTACATCGGCCGGATCGGGCTTCTCGACGAGGACAACGACTTCGAACCGTTGCTGCTCGATTGGCGGGTACCGGCCGCCCGCGCGTTCTATGTTGCCACCGGCGCCTCTCCGGAGAACATGCGACTACGCCGCCAGTTCCACACCCGCGGACGCCACATCCTGGATTTCAGCGATGAGGTTCTGGGCCGTCCCGGCGAGGATGACCGCGGCGGACGGGGCGACGCTGCCCTGCTTGCAGCCGTCAACGCGCCACGGGATGATCGAATGCGCGACATCGTCGCAACCATCCAGGCCGAACAGGATGAGATCATCCGACTCGACCACCAAGGGGTGTTGGTGATCGAGGGTGGTCCCGGGACCGGTAAAACGGTCGTCGCACTGCACCGCGTCGCCTACCTGCTCTACACCCAGCGGAAACGGATCGAACACCATGGCGTGTTGGTAGTCGGCCCCAACCCGGCGTTCCTCAATCACGTCGGGCGAGTGCTGCCCTCCCTCGGTGAGTCCAACGTGGTGTTCATGACCGTCGGCGACCTCATACCCGGTCTGCGCATCAGCGCCAGGGACTCCCCGGACGCCACGCGGCTCAAAGGCTCTCTGCAGATCCTCGACGTGCTCGCCGCAGCGATCGCCGACCGGCAGCGGGTACCGCAGAGTCCGATAGCCATCAACCTGGCGGATACTTCGGTACGCATCGATGCCGACACCGCCGAATGGGCCATTCAGGAGGCTCGCGCGAGCAAGCAACCGCACAACGATGCCCGAGCGGTGTTCATCGACGTCGTCACGTGGGTTCTCACCGAACGGGCTATCGCCAAGATCGGCCGTGGTTGGCTGACCCGCGATGACCGCGCGGCCTGGGAGCATCTGCGGGCGGAGCTGGTCGACGAACTCGGCGATCATGAGGGGTTCGCGGCGGCACTCGATGAACTCTGGCCGACGCTGACGCCGGAAGTGCTTCTGGCAGAGCTTTACACATCTCGCACCCGACTACGGGCCGCCGGCGCCGACGAAGCGCTGTGGCGCGCCGAGGGTGACGCCTGGACGGT